>CANPYE010000013.1 GCA_947588005.1 uncultured Lachnospiraceae bacterium
CATTTCCGGAAAAGACCATGTGGTGCGCGCCTCTTACATCCTGAGGGAGTCTCCGGAAAGCATTTATTACCGCGTCTATGGGCCGCTTGAATATCTGCTGGACGGCGTCGAGAAGATCCGCTTCTCCAGCCGGTTTGCGAAGACGCATAAGATGCTGTGGGGAGAAGACACGGTAATCCCACTGGGGATTTTGTTAGATGTGGATGTGAACGCGAAGACATTTTATAACGGAGCTGAGACGGTGACGGATCCGCCGAGGGCAGACCATTATACAGTCTTGGAAGTCAGGAAAGACGAGACCGGGAAGAACCACTACCGGGTGTGCGAGACGGTGACGATGATTCAGCGGGGAGAGATGGCTGGGAAAGCGGAACTTGGGGAAGATCAGAAGATTCATATGGCAGTCTGACTGTGGGATTTTGGCCGTATTGAACAAAACGGAAAGAATCGGAATGTAAAGATTTAGTATACCATTCTTTAAGGAAACGATACATGAAGGACAACAGTTTTTTCAAAAAACATATACCGAAAAATAAATGGGCGCAGATGGTGATCCTTCTGGCTGTCGATACTGCGATCATCTGCCTGTCCGCCTTCCTGGGGCTGATCGTCCGCTTCGACCTGAGCTGGACGGCTGTGCCGCCAGAATTCAAGGCCGTCGTCATACGGTACCTGCCAACGTACATTACCGGTACGCTGGCAGTTTTTTTGTTTCGGAAGATGTACGACGTCGTATGGAGCGCCGCGGGCGTGCGGGAGGCGTTAAATATCGTCGGGACCTGTGGGATCGCGGCGCTTCTGCAGACCGGCGGGATGATGGTCCTGCAGTTTTCGGTACCTAGGAGCTATTATCTGATCTCCTTTGTGGTGCTTTGCGGGATGTCACTGGCTGTACGGCTGTCCTACCGGATCTGGGTATCGCTGTTCGGGTCCGGCAGGCGTGAAAGAAATGGGAAACGGATCCTGATCGTTGGCGCCGGGACGTCCGGTACCGTGATCCTGAAGGAGATACATACCAGTTCCTTCGTGAACGACACGGTCGTCTGCTTCGTGGACGACGATAAGAATAAAATTGGGAAAATATTAAACGGCGTTCCCATCGAGGGGAACCGGAACGATATCCCGAGGCTGGCGGAGAAGTACCGTGTGGATGAGATCTACATCGCGATGCCCGCTGCGCCGGCTCAGGACCGGAAGGATATCATCGATATCTGCCAGAAGACGAACTGCAAGGTGAAGATCCTGCCGGGGATCTATCAGCTGCTGAACGGTGATGTAAGCGTCTCAAAGCTCAGGGAGGTGCAGATCGAGGATCTTCTTGGACGTGAGCCGATCCGGGTGAATCTGGATGAGATCATCGGGTATGTGAGTGGCAAGGTCATCTTGGTGACAGGGGGCGGCGGCTCCATCGGGAGCGAGCTGTGCAGGCAGATCGCGGGGCATAACCCGAAGCAGCTGATCATCTTCGATGTGTATGAGAACAACGCCTACGACATCCAGCAGGAGCTGAAGGAGAAGTACCCGGGACTGGACCTAGTGGTGCTGATCGGCTCGGTGCGGAACACGCACCGGATGGAGAGCGTGTTCGCGAAATACCGGCCGGACATCGTGTACCACGCGGCGGCGCATAAGCATGTGCCGCTGATGGAGGACAGCCCGTGCGAGGCAATCAAGAACAATGTCTTCGGTACCTACAAGACGGCAAAGGCGGCGGATAAGTACGGGACGAAGCGGTTCGTGCTGATCAGTACGGATAAGGCAGTGAACCCGACGAACATCATGGGTGCTAGCAAGAGGCTGTGTGAGATGGTCATCCAGATGATGGATGCGAAGTCGGAGACGGACTTCGTGGCGGTGCGGTTCGGGAACGTGCTTGGAAGCAATGGATCGGTAATCCCGCTGTTCAAGAAGCAGATCGAGGCGGGCGGGCCGGTGACGGTGACGCACCCGGACATCATTCGGTACTTCATGACGATCCCGGAGGCGGTGAGCCTGGTGCTGCAGGCGGGCGCGTACGCGAAGGGCGGAGAGATCTTCGTGCTGGACATGGGGAAGCCGGTGAAGATATTGGATCTGGCGGAGAACCTGATCCGGCTGTCGGGATACAAACCGTATGTGGATATCCCGATCGAGTTCACGGGGCTGCGTCCCGGGGAGAAACTGTATGAGGAGCTGCTGATGGGGGAGGAAGGAATGCAGGATACGCCGAATAAGCTAATTCATATCGGGAGGCCGATCGAGTTTGACGCGGGGAAGCTGGAGAAGGACCTGGCGAGGTTATATGAAGTGGCGAACCAGGATACGGAGAAGGTGAAGGCGCTGGTGAAAGAGATGGTGCCGACGTACCAGCCGCAGGGGTAACGCACTATGATATGCCATAGCCATGGACAAAAAGAAAGGGGAGGGAATGATCCCTCTTTTTATATTTCCATGCGAACAGAGAGTGCGAGAGGATCTGTTCGCATAGTCTGATTTCCATGCAAGCAAGGCGCCAGTGACGCCTTGCTTGTATTATTAATTCTGGAATGATCGGAGCAGCCATGTATCAGAAGATCAAACGGTCAATGGATGTCATTTTATCGGGGGCGGGACTTATCATACTGAGTCCGTTCCTGCTTGGGATCAGTCTGGCGATAAAGCTGGATTCCCCGGGTCCAGTGCTGTTTAAGCAGAAACGGGTGGGGATTCATAAGACCTATTTCAATATCCTGAAGTTCCGCACCATGCGGATGGATACGCCGAAGGACATGCCTACGCATATGCTGGCAAATCCGGATCAGTACATAACAAGAGTTGGGCATTTCCTGCGGAAAACTTCTATGGATGAATTGCCGCAGATCATCAATATCCTGAAGGGTGACATGAGTATTATAGGCCCGCGGCCGGCCCTGTGGAATCAGGATGACCTGGTGGCGGAGCGGGACAGGTACGGCGCCAATGACGTGACGCCGGGACTGACTGGCTGGGCGCAGGTGAACGGAAGGGATGAACTGGAGATCCCGGTGAAGGCCAGATTGGACGGGGAGTATGTGAAGCATATGGGATTCCGGATGGACTGTGTGTGTTTCCTGCGGACGGTTCTGGCTGTGATAAAGCACGACGGCGTGGTGGAAGGCGGGACCGGGGAAATGAGGAGAAAAGATTTAATATAATATAAAAACACCAATTTAAAGTCAGGGTAAAATAAGTAGATTCAATATTTGGAGGTAAGATGAAAAAAAAAGAACAGATTGATTTAAATGCTCATATCATCGAGAAAGAAAACTATAATAACATATTTGTTAGTGACGAAGCTGATCTTAAAAATTTTGGTTTTAAAAAAAAATTTAACATAGACAAATCTGTTTATAAAAGAGTATTAATCACTGGTGCGGAATCATATGTGGGAGAATCTTTTCGCGAATGGGTAAAAACGCATCATCCGAGTAATTTTATAGTAAATACAATAGATATGACAAAACCAGAGTGGAAAAATGCTGATTTTTCTGGATATGATACAGTTTTTCATGTAGCGGGAATTGCCCATGCAGATATTGAAAATCTAAACGATAAAACAAAAAGAAAATATTATGAAGTTAATACGAGATTGGCAATCAATACAGCAAAAAAAAGTAAAAGGGAAGGGGTTAGGCAGTTTGTTTTTATGTCATCCATGATTATTTATGGAGAATCTGCTCCATATAGAGAAAAAAAGATAATAGATGAAAATACAATTCCCGCACCTGCCAATTTTTATGGGGATAGTAAATGGCAAGCAGATAAAAGAATCAGGGAATTGAATAGCAATGATTTTCAAGTAGCCGTTATTCGATCTCCCATGATTTTTGGAAAAGGATCAAAGGGAAATTATCCATTGTTAAAAAAAATAGCAAATATTGTTCCCATTTTCCCAGATATTCAAAATCAACGTTCAATGATTCATATTGATAATTTATGCGAGTTCATTTCATTATTAATTATGAGTGGGGAAGGTGGTATTTATTTTCCTCAAAATAGAGAATATGCAACTACTAGCTTAATGGTAAAGGAAATTGGAGAATTATCGGGAAAAAGAATATGGCTATCAAAAATATTAAACCCAATGGTAGGAATCTGTTCGCACATTCCAGGACGGATAGGGCTTTTGACAAATAAGGCATTTGGAAACTGTGTATATGAGCAAACGATTTCTCAGTATAATGGTCTAGAATATGTCGTCCGTGATTTCAAAGAGGCTATTCGCCTGACTGAAGACAGAGGGCAGTCCACACATAGCATTTTAAACCAGCCAATGGTTTCGGTTATTACTGCAGCGTATAATTGTGACTTGACTATTGGTAAGACGATTGAGTCAGTACAAAAGCAATCTTATAAAAATTGGGAAATGCTGATTGTAGATGATGGATCATCCGACAATACTATAGAGACAGTCAGCACATATTTAAAAAAGGATGCAAGAATTAAATTGATTTTATTAGAAAAGAATTTAGGTGCTGCTGTAGCGAGAAATGTTGCTATTAAGAAATCTTCAGGAAGATTTGTAGCATTTCTTGATTCAGATGATCTTTGGAAACCGCAGAAGCTGGAAAAGCAGATTTCATTTATGCTTCAGAATAATTATGCGTTTACATTTACAGCGTATGATGTATTTCATGAATCCTCGGACATCATCAGAAAAGTATATAGAGTTCCTAAAAGTATTAATTATAAGCAGTATTTGAGAAATACGATTATTGGGAATCTTACTGTAGTTATGGACAAAGAAAAGATTCCTAATTTATATGTAGAGCAGGGATATTTGGAAGATGTACTTACATGGATGCATTATTTAAAGGCAGGATACATCGCATATGGATTAAATGAAAATTTAGCAAGTTACAGAATAAGCATAAATTCAAAATCTGGAAACAAAATAAAGAATGCGAAAAGGTATTTTCAGTGCCTTAGAAAAGGACAGCAGCTACCTATATGGGAGTGTTTGGTAGACGAAATATGTTATATCTTCAATGCATTGCAAAAAAGAGTATTTAGTAAAACAGTGCTAATAGAGAGAGATTGAATATGATAAGAATATTGCTGCTTAATCCGCCATTTTTAGACATATATTCAAAGTGCTTGCGGAATCCATCGATTATTAAGAGCGCTACTGTGTATTATCCATTGTGCTTATCTTATGCAGCTAGTGTAGTGGATCAGAAAGGATATGAAATTGAGATTATAGATGCATCCTCAAGATATCTTAAGACAAGGGAAACATTAGGATATTCTCTAAAAGTTGGTAATAGACATTGATAAAATCAATGGTTTGAAGGGATATGATATTGATGAAAACATAAGAACCAGAATGGCATATCTTAACCAGATCTGACGAACGAAGACTGTTTTTCAGCCTAGATCATGGGAATATCGTAGTCAGGCTCTAAGTACATCAGAATGACCTTGAAGGCCGTTTAAGAGAAAGTGAAAGAATAGCATAACAGGAGTTTACCGGCTTACGATGAAAAGTAACAGCGATAATTTTCGTCAAAGCAGCATTCAGGGGATCATGAAACGGCTAAATGCTGCCGGTGCGGAAATTATTATTTTTGAGCCTACGCTAAGGGATGGAGAGCTTTATGCCGGTAACATTATTATGAATAATCTGGAGAATTTCAAGATCAAGTCGCAGATCATTATTGCGAATCGGTATGAAAGGTGTTTGGATGATGTGAAGGAAAAGGTTTATACAAGAGATTTGTTTGGACGGGATTAATTTTAAATTGTTTTGAGTGAGTATGGAGAGAATAATTGTGAATGGAAGAGTACAGGTTTTAGTGGCTACTGTAAATCAAAAGGATTTTAGTTTGGTTGGAAAAATGAACTTGCAGACTCCTGCCATTATAACAAATCAGTCGGATCGTTTTGCATATGAGCAGAAGCAGCGTAATGGTCAGCGTATCGAAATGCTTACAACCACTACAAAAGGTGTAGGAATAAATCGGAACCTGGGATTATTGTTATCAAGAGAGAGTATCTTATTATTTGCAGATGATGATGTGGTGTATACGGATGGTTATGAACAGATCATTTATAATGCATTTCAGAAAATTCCTGAGGCGGATGTGCTCATCTTTAGCATAGACTTTTTTAAAAATGGAATACATCAGGATGTTGGTTTATATAAAAAACAAAGAATACATATCTATAATGCTTTGAAGTATGGAACGATATCTGTAGCAATCAGGCGCAGCGCTGTTGAAAAAAAGAATCTTCATTTCTCTAACATTTTTGGGGGTGGTACTCCATACAGCTGTGGGGAAGATTCTTTGTTTATTTTGGATTGTCTGCGAAAAGGACTAAAAATATATACTTACCCTGACGTTATTGCCGAAAACTCAAGGGATAAATCATCATGGTTCTTTGGTTATAATAGAAAATTTTTTTACGATAAAGGTGTATGGATTGCAGCGGCATTCCCTCGATGTAAAACATTGATGATGTTATACTTTGTAATACGTTTTATTAGTGTAAGCGAAATCCCGCTGATTGAGAGCTGGCGGCTGCTTAGGGCAGGAATGAGAGGATTTAGAGAATTGGAAACATATGATAATTTTGAGATAAATTGTTAAATCAGTGGATCCTCTTAGTTTGACGACATGGAACATGTCGATGCAGGCTTTAACATCCGGTAAAAGTGTTTGGTGAGGGAGAGGAAGCCGCCATGCATGTCGTAGACTGGGAAGAGGCGTTTCGTGTCTGGAGTGGAAATGAAGATTTTCAGAGAATGGGGGATGGTCTGTAACGCGGTTGATGGAGACATACTGAGGAAGAGGGAACCGTTTATTAGTGTTTTTTCTGGACATAAATGTTTACATCCTTTTATTTATTTTATTAGACCAATAAGATAATAACAGAAAGTTCAGCAGTTATGGCTGAAAAGATCACTAACAAATGAAAAACACCACAAAATATTCTAAAAAGTTGGTGAAACACTGGGAAGTTGTATATATTTTTTGCAGAACCAGTATTTGAAGTGGAGGAGACGATAGATGGGTTTATATTGTGTCTTGTTTTTTGCAGTTATTATTTTAAATTTTTTCTTAGATGTAATTCGAGGCGGGAAGAAGAAAAAGTTATTTTTATCATTGCTTGTGCTTTTTGTATTTTCTTCTTTGCGTGCGGATTATATAGGGACAGATTATCCCGTCTACATAGGTATGTTTAATGATTATGGAGGACGTGATTTTTGGGGATTGCTCTATGTAAAAGAACCTTTCTATGCTATTCTTAATCGGATAGTATATTTTTTTACTGATAATTATGTTGGGTTAGCAATTGCAGTTAATCTGGTGCTGTTTATCTCGGTATATATATATATTAGGCATTACGTTGATGAAAAGTATTGGTTTTTCATAGTGTATATTTTTATGCTTAATCCCTATATGTTCATTCAAAGCTCATTTAATATTCTGAGACAAGGATGTGCTACAGGAATTTTGCTATTTTCAATTCCATTTCTTCAGGAAAAAAAATGGATTCAGTTTATTATCATAGTAATATTAGCTGCCCAGTTCCATAATATTTCATATGTATTTTTATTACTGATTGGAGTCAGAATGATACCATGGGATAAAAGGCTGTTTACGATTGTATTGGCTATATCTTGTATCTCGAATGTACTCTTAAGAGGGAGTAATTATCTTCTCCAAGTATTAGCACAGATTTTTGGATACGAGAGATATTTGGGGTATAGAAGTTCTATGTTGGATATGGGACCTTATGTCGTGTTTATTGTTGGAGTAGTTATTATCCTTTTACTTTATTATGAAGAATTATATGAGAATGAAAAAGACAAATTTTTAATTGATTTATATATACTGTCATTATCATTGTTACCGATATTTATAAAAAACGCACAGTTATATCGTGTTTATGTGGTTTTAGCATTTATGTCGCTTCCGGCTGTTTCTTATGTTTTACGAGCCAGTCGAACTGTAATGGGAAAGAAAATGTGTATGATGGTCAATCTAGGGTATTATTCGTATTATCTTGTGTTTATGGGAGCGTTTTTGGCTAAAATGGTTCTTACGGATAATGAGCAATATACGCCTTTTGTTTTTTTCTGGAACACGTAAGGAATAGAGGGGCAAGTAAGAAAATCGAGAGAAAGATCGAAGGAGAAGAACCCAATTATTATGAGAAAACTAATTGATATCCTGCTTTCAGCATATGCTTTCCCAATGAACTTGGCGCTCAGGTTAATTCCTCCATCCAAGAGGATTGGGATGAAAAGTACGTATTTGTCAAAGCTGTATACAGGAGATGAATACATGCTTGTTTCTTCAGTTCCCAAACGTGTCGATGGCATTGCAGTGAAGGGAAGCGGACGTGATTTTGCTGATACCGCAATTGTCCTTCAGGGACCGCTAGTGTTGAGGGACGACTTTACACTTGGTACGGTTCGTATGTACCAGAAGTACTATAATGGGGTTCGAATCATTGTTTCTACATGGAAGGATGCAGACGTGAAAGCGGTTGAACAGTTAAAGAACGAGGGAACGGACGTAATATTGAATGAATATCCTGATACCAGTCCGGCTGGCAATCTCAATTATCAGCTGAAGACCTCTCTTGCTGGTGCGCGGAGGGCTAGGGAAATTGGGGTGAAGCATGCGATGAAGACACGAACGGATCAGAGGTACTACAATCCATGCGCATTGCCAATGCTGCAGGGAGTGTATCAAGAAGGAAAAGTTATTTTTCTTGGAGGAATATGTAATAGTTTCTATGGAAGACCTTTTTTTCTCTCAGATTTTTTGGCATATGGTTCTATAGAAGAACTCGAGATTCTTTATAGCTGTGATTTTGATACGGAAGAAGCAGTAAAGATGCGGGCAGAAGCGCAGCAGCAGGATCGATACAGGCAATTTACCGAATGGGTGAACAGAGCGGATATGAACTGCGAGGTGAATGTTCCTGTGGAATATGAAGATGCAACGATTTCTTATGCATGTCCGGAAATACGAATCGCATATCATTATTTTACCCAGAAAAGAAGCCTGGAGAAGTACGATACAATGAAGGATGCGTATGATGATTTTCTATGTAAGGATGTCATCCTGGTTGATGCTGACTGCCTTGGTTTTTACTGGCTCAAATACAAATATCAGGCCCAAAATCCGAGCTATTTCCAAAGATCTGGGAAACTGGATACGGCAAAATGGTGGGAGTTAAAAACTACATTGATGGCTTGAGCTGGATAGATATAAGATGCTGCGAGAAAATAGATTATAAATATTCTTGAGCTGATAAGAAAGATCAATTATTGTGAAACTTAGTTCAAATAGTGACTATTTTGATAAAGAAATACTGAGATAATGGGGTATTAGATAAAGGGTTAAAAGAAATACAGAAGATAATTTGTCATATAGCCCGAAATAAGAACTTAGAAGGAGAAACTTATGAAACGAGCCATTATACATTTTATTAAACGATACGATAGATTGTATTCTCTTGCAGTAAATATTAAAACAGGAAAATGGGCAAACGACTTTTTAAGCAGACATGACAGATTGTATGTAATTGCGAAATGTGTCACTCATTTGAATGATCCGAAATATATCGGGCTTCTGAAAGGCTATTATGAAAAATCCCATGAATATGTGACGCTCCTTATTGAACCCAGGGGTGAGAAATATCCGGATAAAATAATATATGATGTAAGGTATGGTATACCGAAGAAAGAAAAAAATATGGAAAGAGAGAATGTTGGATTCTGCGCATTGTTGCGCTTAACCTTGTTAAGATGGATTTTTCCAGATTCTTTGGGAATGACCCCGGCTGTTGAGTGGGGCAGAGCTTCCTGCTATTATGATTCGGGCATGGATGCGGTTACTAAAAATGTATTTGAATATTACTTTGAACCGGTCGCTCAGATCCCTCATAAAGAAGTTGCTGAGTGTAGACATGTTATCGAGGAAACAAACCTATCAAGCAGTTATTTTTTTTTGGAAAGAACCGCCGATATGTTTGGGGCCTATCACATAGAGCAAGATGAACTCGAGAAGCTTGGATATTTATATAGGAAATATATTCATCTCAATCAAAGTACTAGGGAATATATTGATGAAAATATGAGTAATATCTTGGCTGGTGGAGGAATACTTGCGGTTCATATTCGGGGTACAGACTTCATCTGGGGTGCAAAGAATCATCCGAAAATGATTACCTTCGGAGAATATCTTGCTAAAGTCAAAGAAGTTTTTGGGCGTGGTGGGTACGAGAAAGTGTTCCTTGCTACGGATGATGAACATGCTTTGGAACTTTTTAAGGAAGAATTTAAAGAAAAATTGTTGTATTATGAAGATGCATTTCGCGGCACAACGCGTGTTGGAGTACAATGTTCAGAAAATGACAGACCTCTGCATCATTATAAATTAGGTTTGGAAATTCTGCGAGATGTGTATACGCTTGCAAATTGTGATTCGTTGGTCTGCGGGTTATCGCAGGTGTCTATTGCCGCGCAGTATGTGAATGTTGCCTTGGAGCGGAGATTTAAAGAACTGATTATTTTGGATAAAGGTATTAATACAATGAGTTCGAAAGAAATGCGATATTTTAACGATGCAATAAGAGATGAATATCCGGTGGGATAGTATACGAAATACGTTCTTTTGTAATTCAATGTGAGTTTTTGTGCATATATTATTCCAAAATCAGGGATTGAAAAGATAGTATGAAACGAGATTTCAGAATATGAATTCTAAAAAAACGATCAAAAACAGTATCATTTCAGTCGTTGCACAGGTTTTATCGATGATTTTACAGTTTGTTAATCGGCGGATATTCGTAATGTTTCTGGATATTGAATATCTGGGATATCAGAGTGTATTCGGGAACGTTTTCTCTTTCCTTTCGGTTGCAGAATTGGGAATCGGCGAAATCATTTCGTTTCACCTCTTTCGTGAGATTGTAACAGACAATAAGCAAGAGATCGGTAAGCTTATGTACTTGTACAAATGGATTTACCGTATCATAGCGGCAGTCGTAGCGATGTTAGGGTTAATGGCCTGCATTTTTGTTCCATATATTGTTAAGGATGCAAGCAAGAGCATAGGATATCTTTATGTTGTTTATTTTTTGCAACTGGCAAGTACGGTAGCCGGATATTTTCTCTCATACAGGCGTACAATTTATGCGGTAGACCAGAAGGAATATAAGACAATTGAGATTGAGTTATTCACCAAGATAATTGTTCAAACGTTACAGCTTACTTTGTTGGCTGTATTTAGAAACTATTTGATATATCTTGTATTACAGTTAGGCACAACCATCATAGCCAATCTTATAATTTTGTGCAAGACAAATAAAGAATATCCGTATCTAAGAGAAAAGTATACCGTTAGCTGGGAAGACATCAAAAGCCGCCGTATGATTTCGGATGTCGGAAATTACCTTGTGCATAGTATTTCATCTGCAATTTACTGCGGATCGGATAATATCATCATATCTTCTATTTGCGGTATCCGAACTGTCGCTTTATATGGGAATTATCAAATACTGCATTCATCGGTTTTGAATGTACTTTATTACCGCCTTTTGAACCCAGTAAGAGCGGCAATTGGGAATATCATTTACAGTGACCGAAGTAAGGACGAATTATGGCGGCAATTTGAAATGCTTGATGTGTTCAGCTCTTTTTTCGCGAGCTATATAGGACTTGGATTTCTTATCTTTTTACAGCCAGCTGTTCAACTTTGGATGGGAAGTACGGATTACTTACTTTCTGACAGCTTTGTGATTCTTTATTCACTGACATCTTATATTAATGCTTCAGGAGAGATCGTTTACAAATATCGCAGTGTTTTCGGGGATTACCGCCAAGATCGGAATTGTATGCTCTTGTCCGCTGTTATGAATGTGGTCATTTCAGTTGTTTTGGCACATAAACTTGGTGTGACCGGTGTACAGATAGGGACATTGCTTGCATTTTTGCCGATTACGTATGGACGTGTACGGTTTGTAGTGGAGAATTATTTTGATAAACCTTTAAAGAGGTATGTGATTAAACATATGCTGTTGTTTGGTATAGTACTTGTGGAGAGTCTGTTTGTATATTGGCTTACTGTCGGCATTCCAATTAATGCGGTAGGTATTTTGATGCGTGTGCTGATCTGGGCGGCTATTCCGATGGCAGTGAATGTTTTGATTTATTTTCAAAACCCACATTTTAAGGATTTATGTAATTATTTTAAGATACTATTCAAGATAGTGATAAAGACTGTACAGAGGCACATTGTTAAAACGTCAGAAGTCTAGGAGGATGAATATGATCATTACGAAGACACCGTTCCGGATGTCTTTTTTTGGTGGAGGAACAGACTATCCGGATTACTACAATGAATATGGAGGAAGCGTACTGTCTACAACCTTTGACAAGTACTGTTACGTCACGGTGAGGCACCTCCCCCGTTTCTTTGATTACACGACCCAGGTCGCATACACAAAGATAGAGAGGGTCAACAGTATTGACGAAATTGAACACCCTGCAGTCCGCGAGGCAATGAAATACCTCGATATGCATGAACTGCAGATTTCATATGACGCCGATCTACCAGCCCGTTCCGGTCTTGGGACAAGCAGTTCCTTTGCCGTGGGGATGTTGAATGCTTTTCATGCTTTAAAGGGGCAGTATGCTGATAAGATGAAACTGGCAAAGGAAGCGATCTATCTGGAGCGGGAACTCTGCGGGGAGGATGGCGGCGTGCAGGATCAGGTGGCAGTGTCCTTCGGCGGGTTTAATCAGATTGATTTCAGCGCCGATTCCATCAGCGTGCAGCCGATCGTGATATCCAATGAAAAGAAGCAGCGGCTAAACGAGAACCTGATGCTCTTCTTTACTGGATTTTCTCGATTCTCCAGGGAGATTGCCAGAGAACAGAAAAAAGCCACAAAAGACAGGCTCCATGAACTGGCGGAAATGAAACAGCTGGTTGGCGAGGCGGCTGCAGTTCTAACCACAAAGGGAACGGACCTAAGTGAGTTTGGCCGTTTGCTGGACCATACATGGAGACTGAAGCGGGGTATTACGAAGAGTATTTCTAATGATGTTCTGGACGAGATCTATGCGCAGGCGGTTAAGAGCGGGGCTGTTGGCGGCAAACTCTTGGGCGCCGGAGGCGGAGGTTTCTTTATCTTTTACATAGAAAGAGAACGGCAGGCGGCGTTGAGGGATGCCTTAAAGGATCTTCTTTATATCCCGTTCCGGTTTGAGAATGAAGGGAGTCGCATTCTTTATTACAGACCGGAAGATTTTGAAATTTAGAAGCAGGAGGAAGATATGCTGAATATACCATTGATGAGCAATAACATAACAAGGGATGATGTTAAATGCCTGATAAGTTTTCTGGAAACTGCAGACCGCTTTACGAACGGTCCCAAAGTCAGGGAGTTTGAGCAGGCATGGAGCCGGTGGCTGGGAGTAAAACACAGTGTGTTTGTGAACTCCGGAGCATCGGCTAACTTTATGACCATGGCAGGAATTGCCCAGATGTATGGAAAGGGTGAGATTATTGTACCGACGATTACCTGGGTAAGTGATATTGCCAGCGTGATATCAGCAGGGCATAAGCCGGTTTTTGTCGATGCAGACATGAGAAATATGGCGATGCTGGAATCCCAGGTGCTGTCCAGCATCACAGACGATACGAAGGCGGTATTTCTGACCCATGTGCTTGGTTTTAATGGGCTTTCCCAGCATCTTGTGGATGAGCTTGCCAGGCGGGGCATTCTTCTGATTGAAGACGTCTGCGAATCCCATGGAGCCATGTTTGGAAAAAAGAAAGCAGGAACGAGTGGCTACACGTCTAATTTTTCCTTCTATTACGCCCACCATATGAGTACGATCGAGGGCGGTATGATCTGTACAGATGATGATGTGTTTTACCAGATGATGCGGATGTACCGCAGCCATGGAATGCTTAGGGAAAATGACGATGAAAATTACCGGGATGAAATACAGCGCAGGTACCCGGACCTGAACCCGGAGTTTATCTTTATGGTGCCAGGCTATAACATGAGGAGCACGGAATTGAACGCGGTGATCGGGCTGAACCAGTTGGAACGGCTGGATGGCAATATCCAAAAGCGCAGGGAAAACTTCCGGATCTTCATGGACGGCCTGGACAGTACAAAGTACTTTACTGGATTTGATGTGGAAGGGAACAGCAACTATGCGTTTGTGGTCCTTTTGAAGGAAAAAGACCCGGAGTTTTTTGCCAGGCTGACGGCAGTTCTGCGCAGAGAAAATGTGGAGTTCCGGCGGGGGACGGCAGGGGGCGGGAACCAGCTGCGGCAGCCTTTTGTCAGAAAACTTTATCCAGGATATGAGCCTGCGGATTACAGGAATGCAGACCATATCCATTTTTATGGTCTGTATACTGGGAATTTCCCAAGTTTGGACAAGGCCAGCATACAGGCATTGACAAAATTGCTGAGAGAAATATAGAGGGGAGCTACTGGAGCGGAAATGGATAAAAACGGAAAACTCTATATAGCCGGCCACACGGGACTGTTCGGGAGCGCCCTGCTGGCAGAAGCGCAAAAACGCGGATTTACGGATATTGTTCTGCGGACGCATGCGGAACTGGACCTGACCGACCAGGCGGCAGCGGACCGCTTTTTTGAAAAGGAGCATCCGGACTATGTGATCATGGCAGCGGCCCTGGTGGGAGGCATCAAAGCAAACAGTGAGCGCATGGCCGATTTCTGTATGCAGAACCTGCAGATGACCTGCAACATCATCAACGCGGCGCATAAGTACCAGATAAAAAAGCTGCTGTATCTTGGATCTTCCTGTATCTACCCGCGGGAATGTGCCCAGCCGATCCGTGAGGACAGCATACTGACCGGTCCTTGTGAGCCAACCAACGAGGGATATGCCATAGCGAAGATTGCGGGGATCCGTCTGTGCGAATACTATAAAAAACAGTACGGCGACAATTTTATCAGCTGCATACCGGCGAATGTCTACGGTCCCCATGACTGCTTTATCCCGGGGAAGGCCCATGTGATCCCGGCCCTGCTCATGCGTTTCCATGACGCCAAAGTGAAGGGGCTTCCGGAAGTGACGGTATGGGGGACCGGAAAGGCAGAGAGGGAGTTCCTTTTTATTGACGATGCGGCAGAGGGCTGCATGGATCTGATGGAGCATTATGACGGGGGGCAGACGGTTAATATTGGAGTGGGACATACGGATACCATCGCGGAACTTGCGGAGCTGGTGAAGAAGGTGGTGGGGTATACCGGGAAGTTATGTTTTGATGCGACCAAACCGGACGGGATGCCGAGAAGGCTTTTGGACACGCAGACAGCGGATGCGTACCATATCCACGCAAAGACAACGCTTGACGAAGGCCTGAGACTTGCATACCGCTATTATCTGAACCTCATTGAAGGCAAAGGAGAGTCCTTTGATTCTGGGAAGGGAGTGTGCGTATGATGAGTAGAACGGCAGTGATAACCGGTGCATCCGGTTTTATCGGAACCAACATCATGCTCAGGCTTTTGCGTGAGGATATAAG
Organism: uncultured Lachnospiraceae bacterium; assembly: GCA_947588005.1. Taxonomy (GTDB): domain Bacteria; phylum Bacillota; class Clostridia; order Lachnospirales; family Lachnospiraceae; genus UBA3402. Next base: position 15,540 of record CANPYE010000013.1, read on the forward strand.
GATCGTGGCGGTATATCACAGAAGGCAGCCAAAATACATTGACGACAGAATTACCTGGGTACAGGCGGATCTGTCCAAGGCGAAGGAGTGCGATTCTGTATTCAAAAAGGCAGCAGAAGTTTCCGAAAACGGTGAGATTGACTACCTTGTCATGACTGCAGCCTATGTTGGGGGTGCGGAGAAGTTGCTTAACAGCCCAATGGCTTTTGTGACGGATACGACGGTATTGAACCTGTATGTGCTCCAGTCCGCGTATCGTTTTAAAGTACATAAGACGCTCTATGTCAGCAGCGGGATGGGGTATGCGGAAAGCAGAGAACCGTTGGTTGAGGAGAGAGCCATGGAGGGTGAACCATACGAGAAATACTATTTCGGTGGATGGAGCAGGCGCTATATTGAGGTAGTCTGCCGCATGTACGCGGAAAAGATCAAAGACCCGATGAATATTTCGGTCATCCGGATCGATAACGTATACGGGCCGTATGATTCCTTTGCATGGGAAAAATCGCATGTGGCGGCCGCACTGATCCGGAAAGTTGTGGAGCGTCATAACCCTGTGGAAGTCTGGGGAGACGGCAAGGATTATAAGGACTTTATTTATGTGGAAGATCTCGCAGAAGGTGCGGTTCTGGCTCTGGAGAATGCGAAAGGCTTCCACTTGTATAATATTGCTAGCGGAAAGAATGTTACAGTAAATGAGCTGCTGAGCATGATTCTGGAAGCAGATAATTATACAAATGCAAAGATTGTATACAATGCGACCAAGCCTACGATGATTCCCTATAAAGTAACATCGATAGAGAAGGCAAAAAAAGAATTGGGATTCCATCCCAGTGTGGAGCTGAGGGATGGGCTTATCCGCACAATTAGATGGTATAGAGCCCAAACAGATATTAGCTGAAAAATTCAGCAGAACAATGCAGCTCAAGGCGGTTTTGGAGGCAGTGAGCGCATGAATGGAGGAGAAAAGAATGAAGGCATTTATCACGGGAATTACAGGTATGGTGGGATCCCACCTCGCAGACTTTTTACTTGAGAACACAGATTGGGATATCGTCGGCGTATGTCGCTGGAGAAGTCCGATGGACAATGTAGAGCATCTGGTCGAGCGCGTAAACGCTGGGAACCGGGTGTTTTTTGATTATGCGGATCTGAACGATCAGATATCCCTGATAAGCGTCATTAGAAAGTATAAACCGGATTACATTTTTCATCTGGCGGCGCAAAGTTATCCTCTTACAAGCTTTACGATACCGATTGATACATTGAATACGAATATTCTGGGGACATGCCGGTTGCTGGAGGCGGTGCATCTTGAGATGAAAGGTGACCAGTCGTATCATCCGGTTATCCATGTCTGTGCCTCGTCAGAGGTGTTCGGCAAGATACCTGCTGAAAAGAAGCCGGATACCGGGATCCATGAGGAATGTCCGTTCCATCCGGCATCCCCGTATGCGATTTCAAAGGTTGGGACGGATCTTCTGGGGAGATATTATGCAGAAGCATATGGAATGACAGTTATGACCACCAGGATGTTCACGCATACTGGGCCGCGGCGCGGAGATGTGTTCCATGAATCTACGTTTGCGAAGCAGATCGCAATGATCGAGAACGGACTGATCCCGCCGGTAGTACATGTGGGGAACCTGGATTCCCTGAGAACGTACGCGGATGTCCGGGATGCAGTCAGGGCATACTATATGCTTGTGACGATGAATCCGATTGCAGGAGAATATTACAATATCGGTGGGCGATATACCTGTACGGTGGGCGATACATTACATACATTGATTAATATGTCGCCGATGAAGGACCAGATCACATATGAGGTTGACCCGGAAAGGCTGCGTCCGATCGATGCGGATCTGCAGGTGCCGGATTGCTCGAAATTCAAGGCTCATACAGGCTGGGAGCCAGAGATTCCATATGAGAAGACGATGGGGGATTTATTAGAATATTGGAGAGGAAGGATAGAACGGGGCGAAATGGTGTTAAATAGATAAAATTTCCATTAAGATTTTTGAGATGAAATATGATGTGATTTCTTATAAGATTTATCGCATTGTAAAAGCAAATGAAGAACTAGAAGGAAGATAAAGATCATAAAAATTGCTGGAAGAAACAATCAAATAAAAAAACAGTCAAATATAAAATTGTAAGCACATATCTAAAAAAATGAATTGTCAAGGCATTATTCGGAGTTTAGGGTGACTTTTGTACTACTTATGTAGAAATACTAGTAGGAAGATTTTATAACGGGAAAGGATGGAAGCAGTGTACATTGAAAATGTTACCGAAATATCCGTATGCAGATTATGGAGGCGACAAGATGAACATTTTAGCTCATCGCGGTTACTGGCACACAGAGATAGAACGAAATTCTCTGTCGGCATTGCGGACTGCATTGAAAAATGGTTTTGGGTTTGAATCCGATGTACGTGACTATAACGGGAAATTGGTTATTTCCCACAACATCGCGGATGTATTTTCACCGGATGCCGAAGAAGTATTTCAATGCCTTGCCAAGAATAAGGACAGATACTGCTTTGCCATCAACATCAAAGCTGACGGCCTGAAGGATTTGTTGATGGAATATATTGCCCGTTACCGGATCACGAATTATTTCCTTTTCGATATGTCCATTCCTCAGATGATCGAGTTTGATGAAATGGGACTGCGCTGCTTCACCCGCCAGAGCGAGGTCGAACCGATACCCTGTATGTATGACCGGGCTGCGGGAGTGTGGATCGATGGCTTCTGGGGAACGTCCTGGATCACGGAGGAACTTCTGAAGGGACATATTGAGAATGGAAAGGAAGTCTGCATTGTCTCGCCCGATCTGCACGGCAGGAAAGATTATCAGGTATTCTGGGAACAGTTGAAAAATTACAGGATCGACTTTTCCAAGGTCATGCTCTGTACGGACCATCCGGACGAGGCAGGGGCCTTTTTTCATGCAGACTGATGGAGGTGCGCAGTGAAGATCAAAGCAGTGGTTTTTGACATGGACGGCGTCCTGATCGAGGCAAAGGACTGGCATTATGAGGCTTTGAATAAGGCCCTGAAGCTGTTTGGTTATGAGATCAGCCGATATGACCATCTGGTCACATACGACGGTCTGCCCACAGCAAAAAAGCTGGAGATGCTCAGCCTTGAAAAAGGGCTGCCAAGAGGTTTACATAAATTCATCAACGAGATGAAGCAAAAATACACAGTAGATATGGTCCACGCCCTGTGTGTACCCAGGTTTTTTCACGAGTACGCACTCTCGAGGCTCAGCTCGGAAGGCTACCGCCTGGCCGTGGCATCCAATTCTATTCGTGACACAGTAAAACTTATGATGGATAAGGCCAGCCTAAGCCAATACCTGGAATTTTATTTAAGCAACCAGGATGTGACAAAGGGAAAGCCGGATCCGGAGATGTACAATGTTGCGATCGCAAGACTTGGCCTGACACCGCGGGAGGTCATGGTAGTGGAAGATAACCATAACGGCATCCAGGCGGCGACTGCGGCTGGGGCATGTGTCATGAAGGTGGACACGGTGTATGACGTGAATTACGAGAACATACGGAAGCATATCAGGATGTTTGAGAGTAAGGAGGAGGCCGAATGAACGTGATCATCCCGATAGCGGGAGCCAATAGGACTGCGGAGACGGAATACATCAAGAGCCTTCAGGAGATCGAGAGGAAGACGGTCATCCAGTATGCGTTCGAATCCCTGCAGGATGTAGAGGCAGAGCATTTCATAGTGGTCGTAAAGAGAGAGGATGTCAATACATACCACATCGACGATATTGTCCGGCTCCTTCGGCCCGGGGCAGATGTGGTAATCGCGGAAGGGCAGACAATGGGGGCAGCCTGCAGCTGCATGCTTGCTGTGGACAAGCTTGCCATGGATGAGCCGCTGCTGATCGTGGGGAGCGACCAGCTGCTGACGGTATCTGCTGAAAGGATTCTCTCGGAGTTCGAGGAAAAGGGTTATGACGGTGGCGTGGTCATTTTTGACGATGTGCATCCGCGGTGGTCTTTTGTGCGCCTGGATGAAAATGACCATGTGATCGAAGCGGCGGAGAAGCGTCCGATCAGCCGGAATGCGTCAGCCGGCTTTTACTATTTTAAGAAGGCTTCCTTTTTTATGGATGCGGCCGAAAGGATGATTATGAAGAACGCCAGCGTCAACGGCAGCTTCTATATCTGCCCGGTATTCAACGAAATGATCCTGCAGCAGAAGGTCATAGGTACATACCGGATCGACAAGAACCAGTATTACAGCATGAGCCATGCGTCCGGAATGGAGGCGTACCGGACATATCTCAGGAACAGGGGAGGACAGGCCGAATGAAGAAAGCAAGTCTAAAGGACATGGTAAAAGGCTGGTTTGTCGGTAACTTCGAGCCGAGCCTTTATAAGACGAATGATGTTGAGGTAGCTGTCAAGCGGTACCGCGCAGGGGACTATGAGGCAGCGCATTACCATAAGATCGCCACGGAACTGACGGTAATCACCAGGGGAAGGGTACGGATGAACGGGACGGAGTACGGAGAGGGAGACATCATCGTGATGGAACCGAGGGAGATTACGGATTTTGAAGCGGTTACAGATGCGGAGAATGTGGTGGTGAAAATCCCGGGCGCGAGTAATGACAAATATATCGTGGAGGAGGAATAGAGATATGTTGAACATAGTCGTACCCATGGCAGGCCGGGGGAGCCGGTTTGCGAAAGCGGGATACCAGCTTCCGAAGCCGTTGATCGATGTCAACGGGATGCCAATGATAGAAGTCGTCACGAGGAACATCACACCTAAGTGTGCGCACAGGTTCATATATATCTGCCAGCAGGAACATCTGGAAAAATACGGGCTTGAGGAAAAACTCGAAAAGATAGCGCCGGGCTGTGCCGTGGTCACGGTGGATCATATCACGGAAGGTGCCGCCTGTACGGTGCTTTTGGCAGAGAAATATATTGACAACGACGATCCCATGATGATAGCGAACAGCGACCAGTATGTGGATACGGACATCAATGCTTATCTGGACAGGCTGGAAGATCACGACGGCCTGATTATGACGATGCCCGCGAATGATCCGAAGTGGAGCTTTATCAAATACGACAGTCGAGGCTTGGTGACATTGGTACGTGAGAAGGAAGTCATTTCGGATCAGGCGACAGTGGGGATCTATAATTACAGGCATGGGAAAGATTTTGTGTACTATGCATATCAGATGATCAATAAGGACATCCGTGTGAACAATGAGTTTTATGTAGCGCCAGTCTACAATGAAATGATCGAGTCTGGAAAGAAGATTACATACTGCAACGTGGGAGAGAAGATGCACGGGCTGGGAACGCCGGAGGATCTGGAGAAATTTATGACTCTTTCCGATGAGCGGAATATTTATGTGTGATGTATAATGAAAAAATGGTGAGCAAAAATAATATTGTAAACTACCTGATAGAAAGCCCCGGTGAAACGACAATTCTCTCCGGGGCTTTTTCATCCGGTGACTTTCATTAAGCGGTATCAATTATCAGTCGTTTTTCTGAAATATTATATTTTTTGCAGATTGCAGGTTGCCTCACTGTCATCCCTGTGCTATACTGAACCTGCTGGTATTTCATATATCTAAGAATCTGTTTTCATCCGGATTATTCTCCGGCGGATTCCATGCAGATGTACGATTTTTGAAAAGCAAGACAATGATAGCGCAGAGGAGGAGTTGTATGGGTGTAATCAACACAGAAGTAAACGCGATGCTGGAGAGGCCGGCTGAACATCATCCCGGTCAGGGCGATTAAAGATCCGGAAAACTACAAAAGCTGTTTACAGCATATCTTTTATATGTTAAGATTTAATGAGGATAAAGAGAAGCTGTATCATTATGTGAATACGCATAGAGAAGAACTGGACCGTATGGACAGTGTGGAAATATCAGCGGCGTTTGCGATGTTTGGGGAGCAGAAGCGGTTAAAGAAGCTGGTGAGCCGGCAGAAGAAGGAGATCAGTATGTGCAAGGCGATCGATGATCTGATACTGGATGGGGAGAAGCGCGGAGAAAAGCGTGGTCAGGAGCGACTGGCGCGTCTGATCGTTGTACTGTCGGAGAACCACAAGGATGACCTGATCATAAAAGCGGCTTCCGACAGAACCTTTCGGAGAAAGCTTTTTAAAGAATATAATCTATGAATTGGAGAGACCCTGCGGGAGATTCCGCAGGGTTTGTTTATTATTGGAAAACAGATCTGCCGTCATCTTTACATCTTCTTCTCCACTGTGCTATACTAAAGCATACCTGTATGACCAATGGAGGATTCCGCAAATGACAGTTTCCGAGTATCTCGACATTTTGCTTCAGAAAGCCCGCCGCGATCCGGTCCTTCGCGCCCGCCTTCTTGCCAGCCGCACCGCGCCCAATCCGGTCGCCGCCTTCTGCGCGGTCTGCCGCGATCAGGGGTTTCCGGTCTACGAAATGGACCTGATCGACGCGGGCGAGGCCTTTTACGCTGCCATCAGGCGCAGCACCAATGGCGGCGGCGAAAATTCTCCGGTACTGACCGGAGAGGACGACTTTTACGAGCTGTTTTTCGCGGCATTGGAAGCATAAAATTCAGCTTAAGAAAACCTACCGTTTTCGTCACAAAATCTTAAATAGCAATCCCCCTGCCTCTATGCTATGATTAAAATAATCAAAATCATGGGAGACTTATTTAGCATGGCAAAAAAGTTCAGGAGATTATGTGCGCTTGCGTTATCCGCACTTTATCTGACAGCGGCTGCGGCGATGAGCGCGGATGCGGCTGCCCGGCAGTACGGTCCGCTGGGACCGTTGGGACCATTGGGACCGGTTGTTCCCCAGACGATCCGCACGGATGTACCGGCTCCGGAGGGGGAGCTTCGGGGCGTCTGGGTTTCTTATCTGATCTGGGATAAGCTTCCAGCGGACAGGGCGTCCTTCCAGCGGGGCGTCGATGAGATACTGGATAACTGCGTGTCATGGGGGATGAACGCGGTGTTCGTCCATGTCCGGTCCCACGGCGACGCCATGTATCCGTCGGAGATCTATCCCTGGTCCAAGTTCGCAAGCGGCTCGCAGGGCGCCGGCGTTCAGGGGCGGGATCCCGGCTACGATCCGCTGGCGTATTTTGTAAAAGCCGCGCATGACAGGGGTCTTAAGTTCCATGCCTGGTTTAATCCGTACCGGATCACCGGCTACCTGATGAACTGGTCCGAGGTGTCCAGTCTAAGTCCGGCAAAGCGCTGGATGAGCGACGCAGACGCGGGCAACGACCGGAACGTTCTTTGCCACGACGGCGCGTATTATTACAATCCGGCCTCCGAGGAAGTCAGGCAGATGGTGGTAAACGGCGTGATGGAGGTCGTGCGGGGCTACGATGTGGACGGAGTCCATTTTGACGATTATTTCTATCCGGAACTGGATGATACGGTGGAGGGCAGGCAGTTCGACCTTCCCGAATATAAGGCCAGCGGAAGCAGCCTTCCGGCCGCGCAGTGGCGCCGTAACCAGGTCAGCGACCTGGTCAGCCGCGTATACCGGGCGATCAAAGCCGAGAAGCCGCAGGTGGAATTTGGCATCAGCCCGCAGGGCTATGTGGAGCATTTGCGAAGCGACAATAAGCTGTTTGTGGATATCGACCGGTGGATGAGCGAGGACGGGTTCATTGATTATATCATGCCGCAGCTGTACTGGGGGTTCGAGACGAAGACGTCGGCCGGCGCGCCCGCGCCCTACGCCTTTATGCAGAATCTGACGACCTGGCGGAATCTGAGACAGAAGGGCAATGTAAAGCTGTATCTGGGGCTTGGCCTTTACCGGGCCGGTACGAATGTGACCGACTATACCGGAGTGTCCGAGTGGCTGCGGCGCAGCGACATCATTGGGCGTCAGGTTGTGGAAGGCCGTCTTGCCGGAGATGTGTCCGGGTACTGCTTCTATAGCTATGATTCCTTCCTCCAGCCGGAAGCGCAGGCCGAGGCAGCGAATCTTCTGCCGCTGCTCAGGCAGAGATAATCGCACCGCTGCCGGGCGATATCTCTCAGGGCAGCGCTTAAATCGCGGTTTCGTTCAAATGAATGGAAGAAATAGTGGAAATATATGACAAAATGGTGTATACTGTTTCTGGAGAAGCTACAAGATATGGAGGGTTGGCGATGAAAAAGAAGATTTATATATGGATGGCAGCGGCTGTGACGGCGTTCGCGCTGACGGCGTGCGGGGACGGTTCCGGCGTTGTGATCAACGGAACAACGGCTGCCCAGGGAACAGAAAAAGAGAACACAGGCGATTCTTCCGGCGCGGAGACGCAGGAGGCCGGGCAGGAGGAGACGACGGCCCCGGCTGGCGGGACGAAGATTAATATTATCACCGGAGAGACGATAGAAGAAAATATTCAGTCGCCGCCGGAGGAGACACAGCCGGGGACGACGGAAGCGCCAACCACCGCGGCTCCCACGACTGCGGCGCCAACTACGACCGCGGCACCGGAGACGACGGCCGCGAAGGAATATGCGGTACGCGACCTCAGCAAGACCATGTACGCCAAATCCTCTGTTCGCGTACGGGCAGGCTATTCCACATCGACGGATATACTGGGTGCGCTGGCAGAAGGGGAGAGCGTCCAGGTTACCGGCGAGTCGGACAACGGCTGGATGCGCGTGTCCTGGAAGGGGCAGACCGGCTTTGTGTCCAAGAGTTACCTGTCGGATGATCCGCCGGCTACGACGGCGGCAGCGACGGAGAACAGGCCGACCGCCACGCAGGGCGGCGGAACGACGCCCGGGACGACGCCGTCGCCGGGCAGCACAGCGACCACTCCCGGCGGCACAGCGACCACGCCCGGCGGGAACGAGCAGGGACCGTCGGCGGGCGGGCAGGCTCCGTCTCCCGGTACGGATACGCAGCAGAACACGGGAAATACATCCAGCGTTTCCGGAACGGTGCTCCAGTGCGATCCGACCGGTTTGACCATTCAGGCTTCGAACGGTACCAGCTATACATTCTCCTGGGGTTCCGCGGCGATACCGGCTGATCTCCAGCCCGGCAATAATGTGCAGATTACATATCAGGGGAGTACGGTGGTAACGATCAGCAAATAGAAACTCAAAGGCTTGCAGACAGGAAAATGGGGGTGTCAGACATGAAGATTATCTTTGCAATCGTAGGTTCGGACGACGGTACCAGAGTGACGGACGCGCTGAACGAGCATGGCTTCGGGGTGACCCGGCTGGCTACGACAGGCGGATTCCTAAAGAAGGGGAACGCCACGCTGATGATCGGTACGGAAGAAGAAAAGGTGGATGAGGCGATCCGTCTGATCCAGGAGACGTGCGGAAAGCGGCAGAAGATCACGTGCAATGTGCCGACGCCCAATGTAGCCTCTATCTCAGCAGGCTATATGATGATGCCGATGACGGTAGAGCTTGGGGGCGCGACCATATTCGTGACGGATGTGGAACGGTTCGAGAAGATCTGATATAATCTCGTCGGTTCGGTGTCCGAACAAAGTGAGGACAAAAACGAGAATGAAAAAAGCATGAAAAATCCCGGGAGAGCGCCAGAAACTCCCGGGATTTTTATTTCCATGCGAGGAGAGCGCCGATGACGCCTTGCTTGTATTACGTCAGTATGCGAAAAACGCGCCGGTGACGCCCTGCCGGTATCACGTCGTTTTGGTCTGTCCGGCCTGCATACGCCGGTATTCTTTCGGCGTCTGATGATAGTATTTGCGGAAGATCCGGTGGAAATAACTGGTATTGTCATAGCCTACGGCGTTGCAGATATCGGCGATGGGCAGACGCGTACTCTGCAGCAGAAAGGCGGCCTGGTTCAGGCGCCGGATCTGGAGAAGCTCCTTGTAGGTGCGGCCCAGGAGCCGCTTCACGGCGCGGCTGAGCCAGGGCACGTCGTAACCAAGGATGGCGGCCAGCTCGGTGAGTTCGCCTTCCCGGTAATTTTCGTCGATATAGCGCAGCACCCGGAAGGCCAATTGCTGTTCCAGGGACTGGGACGCGGAATGGAGCCGGTCTGTATAATGCGTGAGCTGCAGGAACAGAAGTCCCATGGTGATCTGGTTGATGCTTCGCTTGTCCTGCTGGTTATTCAGAAGGGTCCAGACCATATTTTCCACCAGATTCTGGACCGGCAGCACGTCGGCTACCTGGAAATGCAGATAGTTGCCGAACAGGTTCTCCTGACGCAGGCAGCTGACCAGGAAATCGCGCAGGGTATTTTCCTCCTCGCCGATCATCCGGAAGGCGGTATCGAAAAATTCCGGCAGGATAATGAAATTGACCGCGATGTCGTCCCGGTCTGCCGGAAAGATCTCCTGTACGGCGTTCTGGTTCAGAAACAGCAGCTCGCCGGTCCGCAGGAGCACCCGGTTGCCGTCGATGATGTGGGTTGTCTGCCCCTTGCACATATAGATCACCTCCACGTAATTGTGTCGGTGTTTCGGAAAATGGACGAACCTGGTATGGGGGCGGACGCGGATCAGCTTGCCGTGCTCCAGCATCTTTCCGCTGTCGACGACCATGGGGCCGCTGCAGGCAGAGTAGAGCGTGGCGTCGATCTCGCCGCGTCCTGCGAGGATCGCCTGTTCTTCTTCCGTGATAACGCTTAATCGTTCGATCAGCTGCTGGTTCATACTGGCGCGCGTTCCTTCCCCGGCGATCTGTGCCGCTGCCTGTTCTCATGCGGGTATGCCGCTGATACGGCTCCCATGCGGATATGCCGCTGATACGGCTCCCATGCGGATATGCCGCTGAGACAGCTCCCATGCAGATGTGCCGCCGATACAGCCAGTATAGCACAAGTAGCGCGCCCGTGCAAATAAGGACGCTTTTTTTGCAAAACAAAGTCCTTTATTTCCGGGAAAGAGCGCGTTATAATAGAGACAGTATAAGGCAAAGGAGGGGTATGCGATGACGCGGTACTATCTGGCGGTGGATATCGGGGCATCCAGCGGCAGACATATTCTCGGAAGCGTGCAGGACGGAAGGATCGTCCTGGAGGAAGTCTACCGATTTCCCAACGGCATGAAGAAGAAGGACGGACAGCTCTGCTGGGATACGGAGGAACTGTTCGGCCATATCAAGGCCGGCATGAAGAAATGCGGCGAGCTGGGACGTATCCCGGTCAGTATGGGGATCGATACCTGGGGAGTCGATTTCGTGCTGCTGGATGAGAACGACCGGATCGTGGGAAATACGGTCGGTTATCGGGACGGCCGGACGAAAGGGATGGACGAGGAAGTCTACCGGATCATTTCCCAGGACAGGCTTTACGAGCGGACCGGTATTCAGAAAGCGATCTTTAACACAATCTACCAGCTGATGGCGGTAAAGAAGCAGCATCCGGAATACCTGACGCAGGCGAAGTCGCTTCTGATGATCCCGGACTATTTCCATTTTCTGCTGACAGGGGTGAAGAAGCAGGAGTACACGGAGGCGACGACGAGCCAGCTGGTGAATCCTCACACGAAGCAGTGGGATCTCGATCTGATCGGGATGCTCGGCTATCCGACGGAGTGGTTCGGACCGCTGTCCGTACCCGGAACTGCAGTCGGCAGTTTGTCTTTGCAGGTTCAGGCGGAGGTGGGATTTGACTGCCAGGTGGTGCTTCCGCCTACCCATGACACCGGTTCCGCGGTAGCGGCTGTGCCGTCGAATGAGGCGGACGTCCTCTATATCAGCTCCGGCACCTGGTCCCTGATGGGGACGGAACGGATGGAGGCGGACTGTTCTCTTGAAAGCATGAAGCGGAATTTCACCAACGAAGGCGGATATGATTACCGGTTCCGGTATCTGAAGAATATCATGGGCCTGTGGATGATCCAGTCGGTGAAGAAGGAGCTGGCGGAGGCAGGAGAGGATTATTCGTTCGGGGAGCTGTGCGATATGGCGTCCCGCGAGACGATCCCGTCCATTGTGGCCTGCAACGACGACTGTTTTCTGGCTCCGGACAGCATGATCCGGGCGGTGCAGGATTTCTGCAGGGCGTCCGATCAGCCGGTGCCTGCGGCCGCGGGGGAGCTGGCGGCGGTGATCTATAACAGTCTTGCCGTATGCTACAGGGAGACGGTCGAGGAGCTGGAGCAGGTGACCGGAAAGCATTACCGCCGGATCCATATTGTGGGCGGCGGCGCCAACGCGGATTATCTGAACCGTCTGACGGCCGGTTATACGAAGCGGCCGGTCTACGCCGGACCGACGGAGGCGACGGCCATCGGCAATCTGGCGGCCCAGATGATAAAGGCCGGGGAATATGCCGGGCTTACAGAAGCGCGGGAAGCGATCTTTCAGTCGTTTGAAGTGAAGGAATATCCGGCGCCGGAGCAATGAATCATAGTCCCGCAGACCGCGAAAAAGCGGCTGCGGAGGGCAGAAAAGGAGCAGCGTATGGTAAGAAAGGGTTTTAAGATGTTTCTTTATCCCGGCATGGCCGCGGAATATGAGAAACGGCACAATGAATTGTGGCCGGAGATGCAGGAGATGATCCACGAGTACGGCGGCCATAATTATTCGATCTATCTGGATAAGGACACCAACGTTCTGTACGGATACATCGAGGTGGAGGATGAGGAACTGTGGGCGAAATCGGCGGATACGCCGGTCAACCGGAGATGGTGGGATTTCATGGCGGATATCATGGAGACCAATCCGGACAACAGCCCGGTGAGCATCGATCTGTCGCCGGTGTTCCATCTGGACTGAGAAGTAATATTCTGTTGACTGTACATAATTCAGGGAAGAAAGAAGGAGAGAGCGATGAAAGTATTGGACGCGGAATTTGTGCAGGGGTTTATCCGGTTGTGCGACGATGGGTTCCATCAGAACTGGCATGAGCGCAACGGCGGCAATTTAAGCTACCGCATCAAGCCGGAGGAGATCGAATCGGTCATGGACGATCTGAATGAGGATAAGCCGTGGCAGCCGATCGGCACCAGCGTGCCGGATCTGGCGGGCGAGTATTTCCTGGTGACCGGCAGCGGCAAGTATTTCCAGAATGTGAAGCGCGAGCCGGAAGCGAATATCTGTATTATCGAGGTGGATGAGCGGGGCGAGAATTACCGGATCCGCTGGGGACTGGTAAAGGGCGGACGTCCTACCAGCGAGCTTCCGTCCCACCTTATGAATCTGGAAGTGAAGAAAAAGATCACGAACGGAAGGTACCGCGTGGTCTATCACGCGCATCCGGCCAACACGGTGGCGCTGACCTTCGTACTGCCGCTTGAGGATGAGGTATTCACCCGGGAGATCTGGGAAATGATGACCGAATGCCCGGTCGTCTTCCCGGACGGCATCGGCGTCGTGGGCTGGATGGTGCCCGGCGGCCGCGATATCGCGGTGGCGACCAGCGAGCTGATGAAGAAGTACGACGTGGCGATCTGGGCCCATCACGGCATGTTCTGCTCCGGCGAGGATTTTGATTCCACCTTCGGTCTGATGCATACGGTGGAGAAGGCGGCGGATATTCTGGTGAAGGTGCTCTCCATGGGCCAGGGCAAGCGGCAGACGATCACGCCGCAGAATTTCCGGGATCTGGCGGTGGATTTCAAGGTGACGCTGCCGGAGAGGTTCCTGTATGAAAAATAAAATGTAAGCGGAATCAGACAGGCGGGAAACGTGATGTGTCACGGCTCCCGCCTGTTTTTACTGCTCTTTCAGCGCCGCTTTCACATCCTTGCGGAACTGCTTCCATGCGTCCTCATTGTCCACGAAATACTTCGGACAGCCTTTCCCGTTCACGTCGTAGTGCCGGATCACGTCTTTTTCGTCCAGATCGAGTTCCTCGCAGAGCCATGCGGTCAGCTTCACCAGCGACTCGTAGGAGGCGTCGGTGAATTTGCCCGTTTCGTCCGGGTGGCAGACCTCGATGGTGACCGTGTCGAAATTCCGGGGCGCGTTGGCGTAGGAGATCTCGCTTAACGGAATGCACTGGATGATCTCGCCTTCCAGTCCGACGATGAAATGGCTCGAAGAAGACGCCCCGCCTTTCTCCGGATCCTGATCGGCCAGGCTGTCGAAGTAACGCTGGTTGGAATCCGCGGAGGTATTCGGGTTGCCTACATAGTGGACGACGATATTTTTCACCGACCGCATGGACACATCCGGGCGGGAGAAAATATTCTTGCGCAGAAGCTTCTGCTCGATCCAGTCCGGGGACTTTATTGCTTTTAGATCTACGGTATAAGGCGCTTCATATCCCCATATCCGGTAGCCGATCCCGACGCCGGCTCCCATTCCGGCCAAAAACAGAAGCGCCAGGCACAGAACGGGAAGGATCTTTTCTATGGGAGTGCGCCTCCGGCTGCGTGAGCCTGTCCGTGAGGGGCCGGAAACAGCGCCTGTTTCCGGTTTGAAGCGCGGGCGCTCCGCCTGGGGCCGGAAGGTATTCCCGGCGGTATTTTTGCTGCTGTTTGCAGCGCCTTCGTCCGGCGAGATCCGATTTATATCATTACTGTACTCGTCCTGCATATCTGCGTCTCCTTTGCTCTGCGAAAGATAAAGCATACCATGTCCTCCGAGGGATGCGCACGGTTCGCTTCAGTGTCTCCCCTCCCGATGGTCGGGCGCGAACCGGCGCGGGTATAATCTCTGTCGAGAAAATTATACCATAGTTTCCCAGAAAAACAAAATATTTTTTGAAAGAGGAAATATTAGGCAACGTGCCCATCATTTTAACAATTTGGCATATTTTCCTTGTAATTTTGACGAATCCCGAGTATACTGAACGTGTAATGCAATTTGCGGGAATGGCATTTAACTTTAAGAAAATGGAGGTGTTCATATGCCATTAGTACCAATGAAAGCGATCCTGGATGCGACGGAGAAATATAATTACGCCCAGGGCGCATTTAATGTCAATGCGGTGTGTCAGGCAAAGGCCGTCATCGAGGTGCATGAAATGTTCCGCTCGGCGGCGATCCTGCAGGGGGCGGATCTGGCCAATGCGTTCATGGGAGGGCGGACCGATTTTGCGAACGGAACCCTGGAGGATAAGAAGAAAGGCGCGCTTAACATTGCCAGCGCGGTGAAGAAGTATGCCGTGAACAGCCCGATCCCGGTGGCTTTGCATCTGGATCACGGCAAGACCTTCGATTCCTGCGCGGCCGCGATCGCGGGCGGGTATACATCCGTCATGATCGACGGCTCCTCGCTTCCGTTTGAGGAGAATATGGAGCTGACCCGCGAGGTAGTCAAGTATGCGCATGAGAGAGGCGTTACCGTAGAAGGCGAGCTGGGCGTGTTGGCCGGCGTGGAGGATCATGTGTTTGCGGCCACATCCACTTATACGAACCCTCTGGACGCGGTTACATTTTTCAAGAACACAGGCGTGGATGCCCTGGCTATCAGCTACGGCACCAAGCACGGCGCCAACAAAGGCAAGGACACGGTGATTCGCAAGGAGATCGCGATCGCCACAAAGGAGTGCATGATGCATGAAGGCATCGAGGGAACGCTGGTAAGCCACGGCTCCTCCACGGTGCCTCAGTATATCGTCAGCGAGATCAACGCCCTTGGCGGCGACATCCACGACGCATACGGCATTAAGAAGGAACAGCTGAAAGAAGTTTCCAAACTGGGCATCCGTAAGATCAATGTGGATACGGACATCCGCCTGGCTGTAACCCGTAACCTGCGTGAATTGTTCCGGGATCAGCCGGCAAAGCGCGAGAGCGCGAGTATCGGTCCGATCTACGAGCTGCTTCTCAAGAATCCGTCCCAGTTTGATCCGCGCGTCTTCTTCCCGCCGATTATGGATACGGTTATGTACGGCAATGTGCCGGACGACGATGTGGCGCTGGTGGTGGACTGCATCGAGCGCGGCGTCCGCGAGGTGGTCGGCACCCTGATCGTGGAATTTGACAGCGTGGGCAAAGCGCCGCTGATCGAGACGGTATCGCTGGACGAGATGGCGGAAAGGTACCGTAAGAAAGGAATCTGATCCTAATAAATGGTTTGGCCGCGGCCTGTCCGGGAAAGACGGCAGGTATGGCTTGGTGAAGAGATTCGTCTGCCGGGGACTGTCCGGGAAAGACGGAAGACAGGACTTTGTAAAAAGAATCTGCCTTTCGCAGCGGACAGAAAAGGCGGCGGGAACAAAGAACAGGGGGAATTGAGATGGGTTTGAATATTCTGGTAGCGCATGGCGGCGGTCCTACCGCTGTTATCAACACGTCCCTGCAGGGCGTGGTGGAGGAGGCCCGGGCGTCGGGCCGGGTGGACAAGATCTATGCGGCCCGGTTTGGCGCGGAGGGGCTTTTAAAGGGCGATCTGATCGATCTGACGGATGTGCCGGCGGAGGTGATCAGCCGCCTGTCCCATACGCCGGCGTCGGCGATCGGCTCCTGCCGCAGGAAACTGACGGAGGCGGACTATCCGGTTGTCATCGAGATGCTCCGCCGGTTCGACATCCAGGCGTTTTTCTATAACGGCGGCAACGATTCCATGGATACCTGCCATAAGGTGAATGAACTGGCGCTGAAGGAGGGACTGGATGTCCGGGTCATCGGGATCCCGAAGACCATGGACAACGATCTGGTGGTAACGGATCACTGCCCGGGATTCGGCAGCGCGGCCAGGTACGCGGCGATCAGCGCGGCGGAGCTGGCGCTGGACGCGTCGGGTCTTCCGATCCATGTGGTAGTCATGGAGCTGATGGGACGGAACGCGGGCTGGGTCACGGCGGCAAGCGCGATGGCATCCCGGCTGACAGACTGCGAGCAGCTGGTGTATCTGCCGGAGGTGCCTGTTGACGTGGATCGAATGCTGGCGGATATCGAAAAGGGCTACGCGAAGGGCCGGGGGCTTTTGGTAACGGTCAGCGAGGGCGTCCGGGATATCCACGGCAAGCCGCTTGCGGATACCGGTATCGTGGACGGCTTCGGACATGTGATCCCCGGCGGCGTGGGCCAGCATATTTCCGATCTGATCGTGCAGAATACAGGCCTGAAATCCAGGGCGGAGAAGCCGGGACTTCTGGGACGTACCAGTATTCCCTATGTGTCGCCGTCAGACCGGAAAGAGGCTTATGAAGTAGGAAGCGAAGCCGTGAAGGCGGCGCTTCGCGGCGAGAGCGGCTATATGGTGGCGATCGAGGCCGACAGAAGCGGCGGAACCTATACCAGCCGGACGTTCCTGACGCCGCTTGCGGGCGTGGCCAACGCGGAGAAGAAGTTCCCGATGGAATGGATCATCGACGGCAATCGGATCGCGGACGAGTTCTTCGCCTACGCGGATCCGCTGATGGGCGGGGATTTCCCGGAATTTGCGCTGCTGCGGTGATCGGAATACATGAAAGGTGAGAGGATGATTCGTTATGAAACATATTTATCTGAACCTGAAACGGTTTGATGTGCCGGTGGAGCTGGGCGGCGTGAACCGGCTGGCGCCGGTGGCGGACTGGGGAAGGACTGTCGTAGAGTCCACCCAGGAAGGCCTTAAGAAATACGATCCGGCGCAGGTGGAATTCGTGCAGTTTCTGCCGGAAGCCCATCTGCTTTCAGCAGCCGCGGCGCTTAGCGAAGACAGTCCGGTAATCTTGGGCAGTCAGAGCGTGTTCCGCGAGAATACGGCGGTTGGCGGCAACTTCGGCGCGTTTACGACAAACCGGCCTGCTTCCATCGTAAAGGCCCTGGGCTGTGGGGCGACGCTGATCGGCCACTGCGAGGAGCGCAGCGACAAGAAAGGGATCCTGGCGGAAGCAGGAGTTACCGATATGTCCGCGGTGAACCGTCTTCTGAATCAAGAGATCAAGTGCGCCATCGCCGCAGGACTTAAGGTGGTCTACTGCATCGGCGAGACCAGCGACGAACAGCCCCGGTGGCAGCAGGTGCTGGGAGAGCAGTTAAAGGTTGGTCTGGACGGCGTGGATAAGTCGAAGGCTGTCATTGCCTATGAGCCGGTCTGGAGCATCGGCCCCGGCAAAACCCCGGCGGGGAAGGACTATATCACGATGATCGCCCGTTTCGTGAAGGAACAGACCGGCGGTATGGACGTGGTCTACGGCGGCGGTCTGAAATCCGATAACGCGGCGATGCTTGCGTCTATCGAGGAGATCGACGGCGGCCTGATCGCGCTGACCCGGTTTGCCGGCGAGATCGGCTTCTATCCGGAGGAATATCTGGAGATCATCCGGCTGTATCTGGGAAAGTAATGTGAGGCTTTATGCCGTGCCGTCCGGCGGGAGCCGTCCGGCACGGCAGCGCATGAGATTACGCCCGGATTATGTGGGCGAGGGTATGAATGCCGTGACCGCCGTCCGGCACGGCAGCGCATGAGATCAAGCCCGGATTATGTGGGCGAAGGTATGAATGCCGTGGCCGCCGGACGGTACGGCAGCGCATGAGATCAAGCCAGTATGCGAGAATGAAGATGAAGGAGAGATAAACAAGATGAAACTGGATTTTGAGTATGGAAATGGTTTTATGAGCGCGGAACTACCGGATACCACCGACGTATTTATTCCCGGCGAGACGGTTCTGGATCCGCCCTGCCTGCCGCAGGACTGGGACAGCCTGTATGCGGCTACCCTTGACAGCATCCGCCATCCGATCGGTATGCCGACCCTGACGGAACTGGCGAAGCCCGGCGATAAAGTAGTCATCGTGATCCCAGATATCGTCAAGGGCGGCAACCAGCCTACCTCCCACCGCAAGGTGGCGATCCGCGCCTGCTTAGACGAGCTTTACAGCGTGGGCGTCGAGAAGAAGGATATTCTTCTTCTGTTCTCCAACGGCCTTCATCCCAGGGCGACGGTACCGGAGATGCGGACGATCCTTGGCGAGCAGTTATTTAATGAATTCTATCCCCGCGGGCAGATCACCAGCCACGACAGCGAGGATTACGATCATCTGGTGGATCTGGGCTATACGGAGGAAGGCGACCATGTGATCATGAACAAATACGTCTTTGACGCGGATGTTCCGATCCTGATCGGCCATACCCAGGGCAATCCCTACGGCGGCTATTCCGGCGGCTATAAGCACTGCGCGACCGGCATCAGCCATTGGAGGAGCATCGCGGCCCATCATGTGCCGGATGTGATGCATAAGCCGGATTTCGTGCCGGTGTCCACCTCCAGCGTCATGCGCCGCAAATTCGACCGCCACGGCATGTTCATGGAAGAGAAAATGGGTAAGAAATTCTTCTGCTGCGACGCGGTCCTGGATACTAAATCCCGCCAGATCGAGATCAATTCCGGCTACGCCGCCGAGATGCAGCCCATCAGCTGGAAGACGGCGGACAAGCGCACCTACGTTCACTGGGCGGAGAAGAAATACGACGTGGTGGTCTTTGGCATGCCGACCAATTTCCATTACGGCGCCGGCATGGGAACGAACCCGATCCAGATGATGCAGGCATTGTCGGCGCAGGTCATCCGGCATAAGAGAGTGCTGGCGGATCACTGCGTGTTTATCGTGCCGAGTATCTGCGACGGCTGGTTCCACGACGAGAGGTGGCCCTACCTGCGGGAGCTTTACGAGATGTTCCAGCATGATTCCATGAACATCCTGCCGGATATGAACCGCTACGGCGAGTATTTCGCGACCAATGAAGAATATATCCGCAAATACCGTTTCGCCAACGCGTTCCATCCGTTCCACGGCTTCTCGATGATGAGCTGCGGCCATCTGGCGGAGGAGCACACCAGCGCCATCTATATCGTGGGCGCAAGGGAGCCGGGCATTGCCAGAAGCATGGGGCTTAAGACCAGGGCTACCGTGGAGGAAGCGCTGGCGGACGCGATGAAGAAGTATGTGGG
>CANPYE010000014.1 GCA_947588005.1 uncultured Lachnospiraceae bacterium
CCTGCACCGCCTGCCACTACTGCACGGACGGCTGCCCGAAACAGATTCCCATTCCCGACATCTTTGCCGCCGCAAACTTGCAGCTCACGGGCGGCCAGACGGCGCAGGCGAAAGAACGCTATGCCGCTATCCCGGAAGGACACCGCGCCTCCGACTGCATCGGCTGCAAGCAATGTGAGCGCGCCTGCCCGCAGCATTTGAAGATCACGGACTATTTGAAGCAGTGCGCGGAGATGTTAGAATAATAACGTGGGGCGGCCCATGGAAAGAAGCCCGGTGCTGCTTGCGCTTGCCCTCGCGCTGGCCTGCCTTGCGGGATGCGACCTTTACCCACATGAGCGGACGGCAGCAGACGCGGGAGAAATACTTCGCGGATATTGAAAACGGCAACCTGCGGTATTTCACCATCGGCATTGACAGCCCGGTTGTCATAGTGGACGGCGACACGGCCAGCGTCACATTTACCTCCGTGCTGAACGCCAACGCCTACGGCGCGAGAGGCACCTACCGCATGAGCGGGACGCATCATTGGGAAAAGCGGGACGGTGAATGGTGCGTGTGTCAGTAAAGACCGACGTTACCTATTCTTTCCTTCACCGGAGGTGTGAAGCCATGCCGTCGGGGGCAAACCATAGTATTTTTGAAATGTCCTGTAAAAACTGCTGAGATTGGCGTAGCCCACCGCCTCGGAGATGTTCTCGGCAGACATTTCTCCCTGACGCAGCAGGGCGGCCGCCTTTTCCATGCGGAGCTTTACGATAAGCTGTGCGAAAGTAAGGCCGGTATTCTGACCGACGATGCGGGTAATCTGCCGCTCACTGTAATGGAAGCGGTCGGAAATCTCCTTCAGAGACGTGTGGGCGTAGTTTGTCTGGATATAGGTGAAAATGGCTGAAAACTCATGCCTCCAGAAGAAATCATCCGTTCTGGGAAGTCTCGCCGTGCCCTCATAGCGCCGGAGGGTCAGAAGCAAAAAGGCGGTCATCAGGGCATTGATCATCTGAGCGCTGTACGCCTCGCCCTGCTGATATTCGGCATAAATCTGTTTCATCAGACGCCGGATCCCGGGATCGTCGCCAGAATCAAACTGAAGATACGCTGTCGCCTGACCGCCCTCCAACGCCCGGTGAAAGAAAGAAGACATCAGGCTCTCCTTCGGGAGTTGGTTCCAGAATACCCGCTCAAAGGTGCTGGCACGGACCATACAGTAGACAAGGCAGCAGTCGTCAGAATAACAGGGAGTGGCATGAAGCACGCCGGGGGCGACGATCAGGATCGTCCCCGGCTTTGCATTGATTGTCTCGTCACGGAAATAGATGGGGCAGCTGCCTGAAAAAGTGTAGTAGATCTCAAAGTAATCGTTCGTATGCCAGTGGGACGGCATATAGCGAAACATCCGAAAGGCGGAGATATCATGTCCGCCTGAGATATATCGTTCCTCGCTTTGCTCCGTGTACCCGGCGGCCAGCCGCTGCAGCGCCAGAGGATTCCCGGGATCGTCGATGAGTTTCCGTCCAATGGCGTTGATGTCCGCCGTTGCGGCAAATGAGGGAATCTTTTCAGGGGCCAGATGAACCTGGTGACCGAAGGTTTCCGCCATCCAGGAAATGTAATCAAAGAGTTCCTGAGAAGATAATACTCTGCTTTGAATGTCCGGGCGCTGAGAAAGTATTTTTTTCAGTGCCGTTTCGAGCTCTGTCATCGGAAGATGTTCCAGATCCTCAAGCATAGCCATTCTTTTCACCCCATGTCCGAAAATGCGAATTTTATGTCTTCTATTGTAAATGACATCGAGGAACTTTGCAACTATAATATAAGCAATAAAGAAAAGAAATCAGGGAGGGCTGAAGGAGACAATATGAATATTCATGTTTTTTCCCAGAGGAAAACCAAGGGCAAAGCCACCCGGCCCGCCTCCGCAGGAGGCGGGTATCAGTGCCGGATGGACACACAGGCAGTTGTGAAAAACAATACGCTTATGAACGGCATCACCTCTTCCCGCGGACAGGCTATGGGCTTTATCCAGGAAGATAACCTTGTTTTAAAGGAAAATGGGGAATTCACCCTCACCAAGGAACTAAAAAGCACCAAAACCAATCTTCTTATGAAGGAACCGGTCAGTGTGCGGTATACCTTTACCGGCAAATATACCATGGAAGGAGATTGCGTGAAGCTCGGCAGGGCCGAAAGTGGAAACGGTATTGTCAACTGGGGCACCTTCTCCAAATTTCTCGATACCGGGAACGGAGAATATGACAGCGCCACAAGTCCCGGCATCCTGAGCCTCTATCCCACGGCTTTTTTCGTGGAAAACTGCAAGAATGTCCCCATGACTGTCAAACTGAACGAGGTGGAACACACCTTCACTTTCGATGAGTTTGAACCGGTGATCCTGAACCCGGAAGAAGTCGGGAAAATCGAAGTCCGGGAAGTGGAACTGGATCAGGATGCCGGCTTGATGCCGAAGCCCTTGGTGGAGGACATGAGCGGATATTCCCTGAAAGAGTATTTCCGCACACAGGGTATGAAAGTGGGAACCTGTATCAATCCCTCCTATCTTTTCGCTCCTTATGCGGAAATACTAAAATCTCAGTTTTCCAGCGTGACGCTTGAAAACCATCTAAAGCCAGATGTGATTCTGAATCAGGAAAAAAGTAAGGCCCTCGGCAGGGTGTGTGTCTCCTTCCCCGAGGAAACCTCGCACCTTCTGGATTGGTGTGCCGAAAACGGTATCCCTGTCCGGGGGCACACAATGGTCTGGTACATGGGCACGCCGGAGTGGCTTTTCCATGAGAACTTTGATGCGGATGCACCTAACGTCAGCCGCAGCGAACTCCTGCGCCGGATGGAGGATTACATCGCAGCCTTCTTCGCGGAGCTCACGAAGGGCGGCTGGGCTGATACTATGTACTGCGTCGATGTGGTGAACGAGGCGGTCATTGCGCCGGACAAGATGCGCAAATGCCCCTGGCAGGAGATCATCGGGGACGAATATGTGAAATACGCTTTCTCCTTTGCCCGAAAATACGCTCCCAACCATATACTTCTGGCGTATAACGATTTTGATCTGGAGACAAAGATCGATAAGGTGATTGAACTGATGAATAGTCTGACTGACGAAAAGGGCGACAGACTGGTGGATGTGGTTGGTCAGCAGGGACACTACGGCGCATACAGCAGTATTGAAACCCTGGGATCGGCCCTGACAAAGATCTATGAGCAAACAGGCTGTGAAATACAGATAACCGAACTGGATGTCTCCGTTTCCAGGCAAGGCACAGATGAGGAACTAAAGACGCAGGGCCGCTTCTATTATAACTTCGTCCAGGAAATCCTTGGTCTCCGGAAGAATGGCGTAAAGATCACCGGAATAACCCTGTGGGGCTTTGCGGACGCTCTTTCCTGGATGCCCAGTGGTCATCTGCATATCTATGACCGCAGGCTTGTTCCCAAATATGCCTATTTTGGCATGATAGGTCTGCGGGAATATGCCGGTTTTGACGGTGAGGAAAAGTTCGCTGCCGAAAGACGGACAAATGCCCGCTATACAGTCTCCGGAGAACCCGCACGATACATACTGCTGCGTGACGACGGAACCTACGCCGACACCGTCCATGGTTCAGAAACAGTTGGGAAATATCGGTTTGACGGGCATGGTGCCTATATGCTCACCCCAAAAGCCGGAGGCTACTGCCGCCTGGAGCTTGCCTCCAATGGTCTCACCGCCCGGCGCATAGAGGCTGCGGGTGAAGTCACCGCCCTTGTACGGGAAGATGTCTCAACGGACTGAAAACAAACTTATAAATAAACCAACAAAAAAGGAGAGTATAACATGGCAAAAGAATACTTAAAGGGCAGTATGTTCGACCGCACGGAATGGCAGACCCACGTGAAGACAAACCGTATCACCACAAAGGAGCGCATCCTGGGGCACATGGTGGGACCCGGACTTGTGTACTTCTTTTACAGCACACTCCTGAGCCTGCGTGAGCTATTCTACATGGACGTGCTACGGATTAACGAGGTCTTTGGAAATGCCTATACCTATCTCATCATGACCACCGTGGTCACGCTCATCGGCATGGGAACCGGGTTCTTCATCAACCACATGACTGAGAAGACCGTCTGCAAGGCGGGACGCTTCCGCCCTTATGTGCTCATAGGCACCTGGATCATGTCCATTGCTGGATTCTTTGTGTTCTGGTCCCCTTTCGCGCCCGGAAGCGTTCCCCAGCTCATCTGGCTTTATGTGTTCAATATTCTCTTTACGGCTGTCGGAGTGCCGCTCTGGAACCAGAGAACTAACGTGCTGTCCGTTATTAGTAGAAATGTTTTAGAGCGCAACAACGTGACCACTATCCGCTCCGCCGTCACGGTGATGATCGCCGGTATCGTTGGCGCACTGGGGATCGTGGGTTTCCTCTATCCCAATGTGCTTCAAAAAGATCTTACCGGTACAAGCTGGTTCATCACCATCGGCGTCTGTGCGGTTGTCGCCATCGCATTTTCTTTCATGGAGTATTTCTGGACTCGTGAACGCGTCACAGAGGACAACCAGAAGGTGCTGGCCGACAAGTCGGGAAATGCCGCTATTACCGTTCCTTTCAAGCAACAGTTTAGAAACATTATCACGGATAAATACTTCCTTCTTACGATTGTTGTCCTGATCGGCGTGGCCTTCTATGACAACCTGCAGGGCGGCAATGCGAGAGTCAACATGATCACCTACATTCTGGGCGGTAATGCGGAAAACAATTATCAGTTCACCTACCTTCTGGCGTCCATGCAGCCCATGGCCATCGGCGCTGTTGTGGTCCCTATTCTGGCCCAAAAGTTCTCCTCCAGGAAGATCCTCATGATCTCCTCTGTCATTACGCTTGTCGGCATATTTATAGCGATGACCAACCCATACAGCTTCATCACTGCTGTGGCGGGCGGCTTCGTTTTCGCCTGCGGCATCTTCGCCCTCACCAACATGAACCAGGTGTTCATGCAGCAAACCAGCGATAACATTGAATACAAATACGGCTATCGTCCGGAGGGAACCCTTGCAGTTGGGATCATTACCACAATCCTTTACGCAGTCATGACGCCCATGAACGCAGTGTATGAGACCGGACTGACGCTCAGCGGCTATCAGGCCGGCGCTACAACTCAGAACGCTGCTGTTAATAATTGGATACTCTTTGCCTACTACGGAGCCTACGCTGTTCTGGCCGTCATCATCTTCGTGGTCTGCATCTTCTTTGATGTGGAGAAGAAGCTCCCGGAGATTCATAAAGAGCTGCGCGCCCGCGCGAAAAAGGCCGCTGAGGACCGCGGTGAGGTCTATGTTTCCCCGGAAGAGCAGGACCGTTTGGAGATGGAGGCCGCCGCCCGCGAGATGGAAACCGCGCGCATTGCGGAACTCAAAGAGAAATGTGTTAGGAAGGGACTGGACTTTGAGGCCGAAAACCGTAAATATCTTGAAAAGCACGCAAAGAAAGAGAAGAACACAAAATGAAAGCGATCCATTTGAAGGTCAATTACCGAGTCAATCCCATAGGAATTGACGATAAATCTATACGCTTCACTTGGAATTGCGAGGGCGGCGTTACCCAGACGGCCTATCAGATCGTGACGGAAAGGTGGGACAGCGGGAAGGTAGACAGTTCAGATATGTGTGCGATCTATCCCATGACACCCGGGGACCGGGAAATCGTGATCTGGCGTATTCGCCTGTGGGATGAAAACGGCGTCCCTGGAGATTGGTCGGAGGGGTATTTTGAGATGGCCCTTTCCGCTGACAAATGGGATGCGAAGTGGATTTCCACCGGGAGAAAAGCGGGCAAGGAAAGACTTCCCGCCGAATACTTCAAGAAAAACTTTGCCATTCGGGGGAAGGTAAAAAAGGCGAGGCTCTACGCCACCGCCTGCGGTGTGTACACTGCCTCTGTCAATGGCGGGCGTCTTCCTGGCATCCTCGCTCCGGGCACAACGGAATACCCTAAGCGGCTCTACTACCAGACCTATGACGTAACGGCTCTGCTCCAAAATGAGAACACGTTGGAATTCATATTGATGGATGGTTGGTATATGGGCAAGCTAGGCTATCTCAATCAGCACAATCGTTTTGGAAACCAGCGCAAGCTCCTGGCTCGCCTTGAAATCGAATATGAGGACGGCAGAATGGATGTGGTAAGCACGGATGAAACTTTTTCCTGCTGTGCGGACGGCCCGATACGTTATTCCGATCTCAAGGACGGAGAAATATACGACTCCCGCATGACGCCGAGCTTTTCAGAAAGGGCCGTTATCGTCAGCCACGAAGTGATTCCCACCGCATCACCCTCAGAGGGGATCGCAGAACATGAGCAGTTCCCGGCAAACCTGATCGTCACCCCAAGCGGGAAAAAAGTGCTGGATTTCGGACAGAACATGGCGGGGTACGTCTGCTTCACAGTTCAGGGAAAGCTGGGACAGGAGATCAGGCTCTCCCTGGGCGAAGTTTTGGATCACGGTGAGTTCAGCCGTGCGACTCTCCTGAATGAGGATCGCCCGGAGATCCGGCAGGAGATCGTGTTCATTTGCAACGGTCAGAGGCAGGAGTTCCATCCGGAAGGGTTTTATTCAGGCTTCCGTTATGCGCTGGTGGAGGGAATGGATGATATTGACCCGGCTGATTTCACTGCGGTGGCAGTCTACTCCGAACTTAAGTTTACCGGCAGCTTCTCCTGCTCCAATGAAAAGCTTAACAAATTCCACAAAAATACCCTGTGGAGCCTGAAGTCCAACTTTGTGGATATACCCACCGACTGCCCCCAGCGGGAGAAGAGCGGCTGGGATGGAGATGCGCAAATATTTACGCCTACCGCCTGTTTTATGGCAGAACCTGCTGCGTTTTTCCGCAAATGGCTCCGGGATGTCCGGGACAGTCAGCGAAAGGACGGGCGGGTGGCGAATGTGTCCCCCAGCGCCCACCGCTTTCAGGATAAGGATCCTTTGGGCGGTGCTGCGGGCTGGGCTGGAAATCCTATGTGGAGAAAGCGGCCAAAAAGAAGCTGCTCAAACGCCTCTCCTTTCTGCCGCCGGCAAATAAAATGTACGGACCGTACTATGTTCCAAAGTCCCCGTTAGAGCGATATGTGATCGAAAGCGGAATGCATTGGGGTGAATGGATGGAGCCGGACATTGACAGCATGACCGAACAGCGGCAGCCAAAACCGGAGCTTACAAGCGCCTATACCCACTACTCCATGGGTCTTCTGGCACAGATGCTGCACAGCGTAGGCCGCAACAGGGAGGCTGCGGAATGTGAGGCTTTCTCAGAGGGAGCAAAGCGGGCCTACAACGAGTTCTTCGTGAAGGACGGACATATCACGGCACCCCGTCAGGCCCCCATGGTCCGGGCGCTGGCGCTGGGACTTTTGGACGGAGATACTGCGAAGTCCGTGGCGTTTGACCTGAACCGCTCCGCCATGGAGCGCAATTACACCGTCGGGACAGGTTTCCTTTCTACCCCTTATGTGCTGAGTGTACTGACGAAGTACGGTTATCTTGACACAGCGTATAAAATGCTGGAGAACGAGTGCGTCCCCGGTTGGCTCGCCATGGTGGATGGCGGAGCAACCACGGTTTGGGAGACATATGTAATGTTCGATGAGAACGGCCATCCTTTGGTGCATTCCATGAACCACTACTCGCCGGGGGCGATGTGTTCCTTCCTGTACGATACCGTCTGCGGCATCCGTGTAGACGGAACGCGTCATTTTGTGATTGCTCCGCAGCCTGGAGGTACACTGACCCACGCAAAAGCGGAGTGGCTCAGTCCTTACGGAAAGGTGAGCAGTCATTGGATACGAGAAAACAGTGAAGTGAAATTTGAAATCACTGTTCCGGCAAACTGCACAGCCGAGATCACTCTGCCAGACGGGCACCGCAATACTGTCACAGCCGGGAGTTTCAAATTCACCTGTAAGGAGAGTAAGCGTCATGAGTTTCCCTAATACATTTCTCTGGGGCGCAGCCAGCGCCTCTGCCCAGATAGAGGGGGCGTGGGACGAGGACGGGAAATGTCCCAGTATCTGGGACGTGGCCGGCAGGCACATCAAAAACGGGCAAGACTGCCATACTGCCTGCGACCACTACCACCGATACAAAGAGGATGTGGCACTTATGAAGGAGATGGGGCTCAAATCCTACCGATTCTCCATCTCCTGGCCCCGAATCATGCCTGAGAAAGGCAAAGTGAACCCCAAGGGCATTGAGTTTTACAAAAATCTGATCACTGAACTGAAAGCCGCAGGTATTGAACCGCTGGTGACGCTTTATCACTGGGATATGCCTCTGTGGGTAGACCGGGAGGGCGGCTGGAAGTCGCCGAAGATCATCGGCTACTATCTTGAATATGTGAAAGTCGTAGTGGAGGCACTGTCGGAAACTGTGCGGTATTGGATGACTTTCAATGAGCCTCAGATGTTCATTATGCTCGCCTATGTGACCGGCACCAGCGCCCCTTTTAAGCATGATGTGTTCACCTTCAGAAACCATCTGCGCCACATGCTGCTGGCTCATGGAAAGGCCGTTAAGCTCATACGGGAGAACGCAAAGCTGAAGCCCATTATCGGCATCGCCATGGCGGCAACTACCTACATTCCGGACAGCGAGGATGAGGCGGGGCTGCGGGACGCTGCGCAAAAGTCCTTTGAATCCACCGTGGGTGAAGGCAGCAACAGTCTCTATATGGACCCCATCGCGCTGGGCAGAGCCACCAAAATGCTCCGCCGCAGGCTGAGCGCAGAAGACTTGAAGATTATCTCCGCTCCTTTGGATTTCATTGGTGTCAACGTCTACCAACCCTCCAACGGGATGATCAATAAGAAAGGCTACGACACCGACGAACTCCCCAAAACTATGATGGGCTGGATCATTGATGGGCGATGCCTGTACTGGACCATCCGGCAGTATTACGAGCGATATCATCTGCCCGTCATGGTAACGGAAAACGGCATGGCAAACCCCGACGCCGTGAGTTCGGACGGCAAAGTACATGATGCAGACCGCGTAAAATTCCTGGACGATTTCCTTTCCGGCGTTAAGCGGGCCGTGGATGAGGGCATTCCCGTTCTGGGTTATCAGCACTGGTCCATTATGGACAACTTCGAGTGGTGCGAGGGCTACGGGCCCCGCTTCGGCCTCATCCACGTAGATTACGCCACCCAGAAGCGCACCGTCAAGGACAGCGGCTGGCATTACGCAGAAATCATCCGTTCAAACGGCGAGAACCTGTAAGGAGAATGCTATGAAAAAGATAAGCTTTAACACCGGCTGGACCTGCAGCGGCCGGCCAGTCACACTCCCCCACGACGCAATGATCCACCAGGCGCGGAACGCCCAAAATCCCAGCGGCAGCGCCCAGGCGTTCTTTCCCGGCGGGGAGTATGTCTATGAAAAGACATTCACCGCACCGGAAGGGTTTGAAAACGGACACCTTGTGCTTCAATTTGAGGGCGTCTACAAAAACGCCAGGGTGTCCGTAAATGGAAAGCCCGCAGGCGGGGCGGCATATGGGTACATCCCATTTTTCGTAAATCTCGACGGACTCCTCAAAACCGGTGAAAACGTCGTCCGGGTGGAGTGCGAGAACCGGAATCAGCCGGACTCCCGCTGGTACTCCGGCGCTGGAATTTACCGTCCGGTATGGCTCTGGCAGGGACCGGCGGAGAGCATTGAGCCGGAGAGCGTAAAGATCAGCACTGTCACCGTCGACCCTGCCGTCATCCGTATCCGATCCCCGAAGCCTGTGAAAGCGGAGGTGGATGGAATCAGCGGCCAGGGGTCGGATTTCACCCTGACCATTCCGAACGCCAGGCTGTGGAGTGCCGATACGCCGAACCTCTATACCGCCCACGTCACAAACGGCG
Source organism: uncultured Lachnospiraceae bacterium (assembly GCA_947588005.1). Classification (GTDB taxonomy): domain Bacteria; phylum Bacillota; class Clostridia; order Lachnospirales; family Lachnospiraceae; genus UBA3402. The sequence continues at coordinate 9,903 of CANPYE010000014.1, forward strand.
CAGACAGCCAGGACATTCCCTTCGGCATCCGGCAGATCACCTGGGACAATAAGGGCATCTATGTCAACGGCGTATCCACCCTGTTACGGGGCGGCTGCGTACATCACGACAGCGGCATTTTAGGCACAGCCACTTACGACGAGGCGGAGTACCGCCGTGTGAAGAAACTGAAGGACGCTGGCTTCAACGCCATCCGCTCCTCCCACAACCCCTGCTCCCGCGCCATGCTGGATGCCTGCGATAAGCTGGGTGTGTACGTCATGGACGAGGCGTGGGACATGTGGTACAATCATAAGAACAAGTACGACTACGCCTCCCAATGGCGGGAGAATTACAAGGCTGATCTGCTGGCTATGGCAGATCGGGACTATAACCATCCGTCCGTCATCCTCTACTCCATCGGCAACGAGGTCTCGGAACCGGCGAAACCGGAGGGCGTTGAAAAAGCCCGGGAAATGGCAGCCCTGCTCCATGAAGCGGATCCCACCCGTCCCGTCACCGGGGGATTCAACCTGATGATCATTGCCTCGGCCAGAAAAGGCAAGGGCGTCTACGACGAGAACGGCGGCGGCCGGGACGAGTCCGGCGACAAGGCCATGGCGGGGATGAATTCCACCCTGTTCAACATGGTCACCAATATGGTGGGCACCGGCATGAACAAGTCCGCCAACTCTAAAAAAGCCGATGAAGCGGTGAGCCCCGTCATGGACGCGCTGGACATCTGCGGTTATAACTACGCATCCGGGCGCTATCCTCTGGACGGAAAGCTCCACCCTGACCGGCTCATCTTCGGCAGCGAGACCTTTCCCCAGGACATCGCGAAAAACTGGGAGATGGTGAAAAAATACCCGTACCTCATCGGGGATTTCATGTGGACGGCCTGGGACTACCTGGGCGAAGCGGGCCTTGGAGCCTGGGGCTATACGCCGGACTCCAAGGGCTTCAATAAGCCTTATCCCTGGCTGCTGGCGGATACCGGAGCCATGGACATCCTGGGCGATCCCAACGGGGAGATGTTTCTGGCCCAGGCCGCATGGGGGAAGCTGGACGCGCCCGCAATCGCCGTTCAGCCTATCAACCACGACAGCAAGCCCGCCAAAATGGTCTGGCGGGGTACTAACGCCATTCCCAGCTGGAGCTGGCAGGGCTGCGAGGGAAAGAAGGCTGTGATCGAGGTTTACTCTGACCAGCCGGCAGTCGAACTTTTCCAGGACGGCAAGTCCCTGGGACGGAAGAAAACCAAACTCTGCAAGGCTGTATACAGAGTGCTCTACCGTCCCGGAAAGCTGGAGGCTGTATGTTTTGACGCTTCCGGCCGGGAAATGGGGCGGGGCATCCTCGCCTCCTCCGGTAAAACCCTGCGGCTGAGCGTCACGCCGGAGACCCCGGAGGCCGGAACCGGCGAGATCGTTTTCGTCCCTGTGTCCGTCACCGACGCGGACGGAATTGTGGAATCCAACGCGGACAGAAGCGTATCCATTACCGTGGAGGGCGGCGAACTCTTAGCTTTCGGCTCGGCCAACCCCAGGACGGAGGAACGGTTTGACGCCGGCAGTTACACGACGTACTACGGCAGGGCCATGGCCGCTGTGCGCATGGGCGCGGGAGATCTGACAGTCACCGCTTCCGACGGCAAAAACAGTACGGCGGCAGTCATCAAACACAGAGGAGGCGCGGCATGAAAGCAGTCCATTTAAGAACCGAATATCTCGAAAATCCCCTCGGTCTCGGCTTCACGAATCCGCGTTTATCCTGGCACTGCGAGGGCGGCGTGAAACAGACGGCCTACCAAATTGAAGCCAAACGGGATAACGAAACTGTGTGGGACAGCGGCAGGGTCAAAAGCTCCCGTATGACCCACATTGCATACGAAGGCGCAAAACTTTGCAGCCGTGACAAAGTGGAGTGGAGCGTTACCCTCTGGGATGAAAATGACGTTCCCGGCGAACCCGCCGCCGCGTCCTTTGAACTGGGACTCCTCAATCCCGGAGACTGGAAAGCCCGGTGGATCTGCGGTATCGTCAAGCCGCAAAAGGGCAGGCGGTACCCAGCAGACTGTTTTAAGAAAGAATTTGCCGCGAAAAAAGCCGTAAAAAAGGCGAGGCTTTACGCCACAGCCAGGGGCGTCTATGACGTGACCGTCAACGGTACGCGCCTTACGGACTTCATCCTGGCCCCCGGCATCACGGACTACCGGAAACGGATACAGATCCAGACCTACGACGTGACGGCGCTGATCAGCCCGTCCAACGTCATTGAACTCCGGCTGGCAGACGGTTGGTTTCGGGGCAGTTCGGCAGCCTACGGGGTTGTCGATGTCTACGGCAGGCAGACGAGCGTAATCGCGCAGCTGGAGGTTACTTATGAGGACGGCACTGCTGACAGGATCTGCACAGACGATACCTGGGCGTGGTCCAACGACGGCCCTGTCCGTTTCGCCGACTTAAAGGACGGCGAGGTCTATGACGCCCGGATGCTTCCTTCCTACACGGGCCGCGCCAAGGTGGTGAAAGAGCCGATGAACGGGAAGATAAAAGGATCAAAAGGTGTGAGGGCAACGGGCATAAAGCTTTGCGCCTCCGATAATGTCCCGGTGCGGGAACATGAGCATTTTATTCCCACACAAAACGGCCGCATTCTGGATTTCGGTCAGAATATCGCGGGATATGTGGAGTTCACTGTGAAGGGGAAGCCGGGCCAGGTCTTTACCCTCCGTATGGGCGAAGTGGTGAAGGACGGCCATGTAGACCTCTCAGGCATTCAGGAGCAAAAGCCCGCAGCCGGCTGGAAACAGGCGGCGATGCTGAAAAAGCTCCTGACGGGCAGGACTCCCGGCGAAACCGTAGGAACGCCCCTGCAGGAGATCCGCTTCACCTGCTCCGGCGGCACGGACCATTATAAAACCAGTTTCTCCGTGTTCGGTTTCCGTTACGCGGAGATCATCGGCGACATCGATATTGACCCTTCTGCCATCACAGCCATTGCGGTCTACTCGGACATGGAGCAGACAGGCAGGTTTTACTGCTCCGACGAGCGGGTGAACCGCCTTTTGGAAAACACCCTTTGGAGCATGAAAGGCAATTTCCTGGACATTCCCACCGACTGTCCCACCCGGGAACGGCTGGGCTGGACCGGGGACGCGCAGATTTTCTTCGACACCGGCGCGTACCTTTGCGACACCGCCGCCTTTTTCCGCAAATGGCTCCGGGATCTGGAGGATGGTCAGTACAAAAACGGTCTGCTTTCCGCCGTGGTTCCCTATGAGGGCGTGGAGATGATGTATAAATCCACCGGCTCCTCCGCGGGCTGGGCGGACGCGGTGTACCTGATCCCCTGGCGTTATTATCTGCGCTATGGCGACAGAGAAATGCTTAAAAGCTGCTGGCCCATGATCCGCAAATTCGCGGAATACCTCTTAAAAACTATCGAAAAGGACGGCCATTACGAGAAGGGTGTCCATCTGGGCGAATGGCTGGAGCCAGAGGAGTTCCGGGACAAGGTTTACGGAGCCCAGGCAAAACATCCGGAAGAATGCACAGCGTATCTTTATTACGCTATGATCACAATGGCAAAGATCGCGGATCTGCTGGAGCCGGATTATGCCGCCAGGCTGCGTCAGGCGGCGAAAAAAGCGAAGAAAATCTATCCGAAATACGCCGATCTGGACACCGACCGCCAGGCAAAGCTGGTACGTCCCCTGGCCCTCGGCCTTCTGGACGGCGAGACAAAGAAAAACGCCCAGGCAAGGCTCAAAAAGGCGGTGGAAAACTATAACTACCGGGTGGGCACAGGCTTCCTCTCCACTCCGTTCCTGCTTCCGGTACTCACGGAAGCGGGCGAGACGGATACGGCCTACCGGATGCTTTTGAACACCGAAAAGCCCGGCTGGCTGGCGGAGGTGCTGGATGGCGCGACCACGATCTGGGAGAACTGGGAGGGCAATCTGAGCCAGAACCATTACTCTCCGGGCGCCGTATGCCAATGGCTGTTCGACACCTGTGCGGGAATCCGTATAACTGGCGAACGGAGCTTCCGTATTATCCCCACCCCCGGTCCTGGCCTGGATCACGCATCGGCGGAATATTTAAGTCCCTATGGGCCGGTCAGCTCCGCCTGGAAACGAACAGAGAACGGCATACATTTTACGATCACCGTCCCCGCCAACTGCAAGGCAGAGATCCGCATCGGCGGCAGGGCAGAAACAGTGACAGCGGAGGTGTACGAATATGATGAACCGTATTAAACCCGGCAAACCCTGGCTTGACACCGAGGGCAAGCCCATTCAGGCCCACGGCTTCTCCGTCTTCTGGAACGAGGCGGAAAAGCTCTGGTACTGGTACGGCGAGAACAAGGAGAAAACCGTCGGCGGCAAAAAGAACACGGTCTGGCACTGGGGTGTGCGGCTCTACACTTCCCCGGATCTGATGAACTGGACAGACCGCGGCCTCATCATCCCTCCCACGCCCGACGATCTGTCAAGCCCGCTCCACCCCACCTACTGCATGGACCGTCCCCACATCCTTTACTGTAAGAAGACCAGGAAATATGTGGCGTGGCTGAAGATCATGGGCGGCGAGGTCAGCCAGTTCATGTCCGTGCTGACAGCGGACAAATTCGAGGGGCCTTATACCTTTGCCCGCAGGATCTACAAGCCCCTGGACATGGACACCGGCGACTTCTGCCTCCATGCGGATCCGGACGGCAAGGCTTACATCTGGTTCGAGCGGCCCCATTTCCAGCTCATCTGCGCTGACCTCACCGACGATTACACCGGCGTGACCGGCAAGTACAGCGTCCACTATGACGGCCTTCTGCCGCCGCTGACGCGGGAAGCGCCCACCTATTTTGAACGCGACGGCAAGAGGTATCTCTTTACCAGCGGCACCAGCGGATATTACCCCAACCCCTCCAAGGTCTGCGTTTTCACAGATCCTCATGGGGAATACCGGGATTTGGGCGACCCATTTATCGGCGACAAGAGCAATACCAGCTTTTCTTCCCAGATTACATCGGTCATCCGCGTGCCCGGCACCGGCCAATATATTGCCTGCGCCGACCGCTGGATGCCCCAGTGGTATGTAAAGCCCATGGCCAGGCAGATCATAGCCGGCATGGAGCGGCACTTTAAGGATTACAAGCCGGACACAAGCCCCCGCCCGGTGACGCCCCTGCCGGGTACGCTCCAGACCCACACGGAAAACACCGCCGCATCCCGCTACGTCTGGCTGCCCATGGAATGGCAGGGCGAAAAGCCCGTCATTCGATGGGTGGACGAGTGGAGACCACAATGAGAGGAATATAGCTTTTATAGTGTTCCCATAACCGTATCAAATCCGAAGAAGTGACTTACGCCACATTTCAGCAGGAAGTGTGGCGTAAACCTCTTTTGAAGCGGAATTGTTGTTGTCTGCTCTGCGGGGAAACAATAGAATGGACTTATGAGTAATAAAAGGCGCAAGTGCAAAAGCGCTTTGCCATAAAAACAGGAGGTATTTACGATGATTCTCGACAGAAACGAAACCAAAGAAGTGGTTGTCCTTTTGGGCGCCGGCAGCATGGGATGCGCCATCGTCCGCCGCATTGCCGCAGGGAAAAAGATTTTGCTGGGCGACATCAGCGAAAAGGCGCTGGAGCGGGTTTCCCGTGAGTTCACCTACGGCGGGTACGACGTGGAGACGCAGATCGTGGACGCCTGCGATGAACAGTCCATTCGGGCATTCGCGGCAAAGGCCGCGTCTCTTGGCCCGGTCATGTACTATATCCATACGGCGGGCGCGTCTCCCAGTCAGGCGAGCCCCGAACATATCATCAGGCTCGACCTGATCGGCACCTCCTATGCCATTGACGCTTTTGGTGAAGTGATGGCGCGGGGCGGCGCGGGCCTCATTGTTTCCAGCCAGACCGGGTATATGCCCCATACGCTCACCGCCGAGGATGAAGAAGCCCTTGCCATGACGCCGACCGCCCAGCTTGCCTCGCTTCCTTGCCTTGACGGCTCGAAAACGCCGAATCCGGGCGCGGCCTACATCGTTTCCAAACGGGTGAACCAGCTCCGCGTGCGCACGGCGGCGGCTACCACATGGGCGGATCGGGGCGCAAGGATCAACACCATCAGTCCCGGCATCATTGTGACGCCGCTGGCCTATGACGAGTTCAACGCACCGGGCAACACCTATCAGAATATGATTGACTGTTCCGCCGTGCGCCGCGCCGGAACATCGGACGAGATCGCGGCGGCGGGCGCGTTCCTGCTGGGACCGGACGCCGGATTTATCACGGGAACAGACCTTTTGATCGACGGAGGCGTGATCGCGTCCCTGAAAAGCGGCAGATTTAATCTTCGCGTAAGATAGAGAATTAATAGGAGGATTTTTACCATGGCAAAGACTTTGATCGCGTATTTTTCCCATGCGGGACAGAATTACTCCCACGGCGGCAGCGGATTCTCCAATTCTCTGCAGGATATTGCAAGGCTCTGCCCCGGAGCAAGGGTCACAGAGGGACTTGCCATAAACGGCGACAACGTTGCGGCCTGCGACCGGGAGCTTGAAAAGTGGGTAAAGAAAATCGGTTTGAAATAAGCTCGGAAAACCGAAGAAAGCCAAAAGGATCATAAAAATAATCATAGATACGGCCATGTTCATTCTCCTGCCTTTGCCCGGGCGGTTCACCTGCTTTTGTCCCATTGGGGATTTATTCTGATGTCCGTTCATGTGGGCAATCACGCCGGAACGCATCGTGCGGGGAAGAAAAAAGGGCGCTATCCTTTCCAAAGGGCTGAAAATGCTGAATCGACCGAAACGAGGAATTTCAAAAGATGAATAAGGTTTTGAATACGATCCATTCCGCTCAGGGAGCCCAAAGAGCCTGCACAAACTGCGGAAGATGCAAAGCGGCGTGTCCCGCAGGCATCGACATTCCCGCAGTCATCGGGGCATACGGACGGCATGAGAAAAAAGAAACGCTGCGCGAGCTTGCCGGACCGGAGGATTGCATCGAGTGCGGCGCCTGCACCGCCTGCTGTCCGGAAAGAATCGCGGTAAAGGATCTCATGCGGGAACTTGCCATGCAACAGTGCCGGCCTTTACAAACGTTCGATACAAAATAATGGATTCAGCCTTTCCCAAAATGTAAAAGATTGATTTTATGGAAACAGAGTATTGACACCGTGTCAGTATAGTGCTATACTAACCATGCTGACACGGTGTCAGAATATATCTGCATGTCAGGAGGGCGCTGAATTATGAAGAAAAATGTTGGATCGTTACTGGCACTTTATCCCACACCGGTGACGGTGGTTGGGGCTATGAACGGGGATAAGCCTACATGGACGTTGGTGGCGCATATCGGAATCATCGGTCATGACCGGGTGCTGGTCAGTCTCGCTGCGCCGCACTTTATCAATGGCTGCATCAAGGAGACGAAAAAACTCTCGATTAATCTTGTGGACGAGGTCATGCTGCCGGAGACGGACTATGTGGGATCGGTCAGCGGGGCAAAGGTAGATAAATCCGCTGTGTTTGAATATGACCTTGGGGATGCGGGTGCGCCGATCATTCGTAAATCTCCTTTGACGATGGAGTGCAGCGTTGTGGATACCTACAACACGCCGAATTTTGAGAGCTTCATCTGTACCATTGCGGGCACCTATGTGGCAGAGGAACATCTGAATGAAATAGGAAAGATCGATTATGATACCTTAAAGCCGGTACTGTTTGAGTTCCCTACCTATCAATATCTGCAAACCGGTGAAGTAATCGGAAAATGCCTGTCTTTCAAAAAGACGCCGGAAAAATAAGGAGGTTTGATGATGAAGTACACGAAATTAGGCAAATCCGATCTGACCGTCTCCCGTATCTGCATGGGCTGTATGGGTTTCGGCAACGCCGCCGCGGGACAGCATAGCTGGACGGTGGATGAGGCGCAGACCCGCGAGATCATCAGGCACGGATTGGATTTAGGGATCAACTTCTATGACACCGCCATTGCCTACCAAAACGGCACCAGCGAGCAGTATGTGGGCAGGGCGCTGCGGGACTTTGTAAAGCGGGACGATTTTGTGATCGCCACCAAGTTCACGCCCCGGACCCAGGACGAGATCGACGCCGGTATCAGCGGCCAGAAACATATTGAGAATTATCTCAATCAGAGTCTCTGCAACCTGGGTCTGGACTACGTGGATCTTTACATCTGTCACATGTGGGACTACCACACGCCCATGGAGGAAATCATGGAGGGGCTGCACAACGCGGTGAAGTCCGGCAAGGCGCGGTACATCGGCATCTCCAACTGCTTCGCGTGGCAGCTCGCCAAGGCCAATTTCTACGCCCGCGAACACGGGCTGACAGAATTTGTGTCCATTCAAGGGCATTACAACCTGATCGCCCGCGAGGAAGAACGGGAAATGGCTCCCTTCTGTGCCGATCAGAATATCGCCATGACGCCGTACAGCGCCCTGGCAGGCGGGCGGCTCAGTAAGCGTCCCGGTGAAACCTCCAAGCGTTTGCAGGAGGACGCCTACGCGAAGTTCAAATACGACGCTACCGCCGAGGCGGACGGGAAGATCATCGCCCGTGTGGCGGAGCTGGCCGACAGGCGCGGCGCGTCCATGACGGAAATTTCATTGGCATGGCTGCTCACAAAAGTGACCGCCCCCGTTGTGGGCGCGACGAAGTTTTCCCATGTGGAGGGCGCGGCCCGGGCCGTGGATTTGGAGCTGACCCAGGACGAGATCGACTATCTGGAAGAATTGTATGTGCCCCACGCCCTCGTTGGCGTGATGGCGCAGAACGGCAAACAGAAAGCCGGAAATGTAGTGTAAAAAGACAAGTCCAACACAACGAATAAGATCAAATATGCAGCAAAAACAGGAAACGAAAAATATATGAAACGAGGAGAAAACAAAATGGAAAAGATCACACAAACTGCGGGCAGAAATCAGCTTGGCACCTTCGCCCCGGATTTCGCCCACTATAACGACGACGTTCTCTTTGGCGAGAACTGGAACAACCCGGACATCGACCTGAAAACCCGCTGTATCATCACCGTTGTTGCGCTGATGAGTTCGGGTATCACCGATTCGTCGCTGACGTATCATCTGGAAAACGCCAAGGCGCACGGCGTGACGAGAGCGGAGATCGCCGCCATCGTAACCCATGTGGGCTTCTATGTCGGCTGGCCCAAGGCGTGGGCGGTGTTCCGTCTGGCAAAGGATGTTTGGAATGAGGCGGAACCGGAACGGACGGAGAAAGACCACTATCAAAACACGATTTTCTTCCCGATCGGCGCGCCCAACGACGGCTTCAAGCAGTATTTCATCGGGCAGAGTTATCTTGCTCCGGTGTCTAAAGAGCAGGTCGGCATTTTCAACGTGACCTTTGAGCCGGGCTGCCGGAACAACTGGCATGTTCACAACGCCGACAAGGGCGGCGGGCAGATTTTGATCTGCGTCGGCGGCCGGGGGTACTATCAGGAATGGGGAAAGCCTGCCGTGGAAATGAAGCCCGGCGACTGTATCAATATCCCCGCGGGCGTCAAGCACTGGCACGGCGCCGCGCCGGACAGCTGGTTCTCCCATCTGGCGATGGAAGTCCCCGGAGAAAACGGTTCGAACGAATGGCTGGAGCCGGTGGATGACAAGCAATATGGAGGTTTGAAATGAAAACGAAAAAGTTCGTTACGATTTTACTTGCATTTGTTCTGGCGTTTGCCCTTACCGCCTGCGCAGGTAACACCGAATCGACGGAAGGAAGTAACAGCAGTGCGCCGTCTCAAAGCAGCGCGGAAAAATCCCAGGCGCCGGAGAATCCACAGGATCAGAACCTGTCCGAGGCACCTTCTGAAACAGAAAACGAGAGCCAGCAGCCCAGTGAAACACCGGATAAACCGGCAGATAGCACGGACTCTTCGCCGGATCAGGAGCCGGAGAGCAGCAAAATCCTTGTAGCATATTTTTCCGCTACCAACAACACCGAGGGTGTGGCGCAGAAATTAGCAGACGGACTTGGCGCTGACCTTTATGAGATTACGCCGACTGAGCCCTATACGGACGAGGATCTGAACTATGGCAATTCGGGCAGCCGTTCCTCCGTGGAGATGGACGACCCCAGTGCCCGTCCTGCCATCTCCGGCTCGGTGGAGAACATGGAGCAGTATGACGTGGTGTTCATCGGCTATCCCATCTGGTGGGGTGAAGCGCCGCGGATCATGAGTACGTTTATCGAGAGCTATGACTTCTCCGGAAAAACGCTGGCCGCGTTCTGCACCTCCGCCAGCAGCGGCTTCGGCAGCAGCGATTCCGCACTTCGGTCCGCCGCCGGCACGGCTACCTGGCTGGACGGCCACCGCTTTTCTGCCGGGGCCGACTCCGATGAAGTGATGGAATGGGCGAACGGGCTTGGAATCAACTAAACAGAAGCGGCAGACCCCGGAGGGGCTGATGGCGGTGTATGAAGCCCTTGGCTGGACGCCCACCGGCCGTGTAGCCGTAAAGCTCTCCACCGGCGAACCTCCGGCCAGCAATTACCTTGACCCGCAGCTCATCAAAGATGTGGTGGAGGCAGTGGGCGGTACGATCGTGGAGTGCAACACCGCCTACGGCGGCTCCCGCTCCGAGACGGCCATGCACTATCAGGTAGCGGAGGATCACGGCTTCACCGAGATTGCAGATTTTCAGATTCTCGATGAAAACGGCTCTATGACGCTGCCCGTAGAGGGCGGCAGCGTGCTGACGGAAAACTATGTAGGCGCGGCATTTGCCGACTATGATTCCTACCTTGTCCTCTCCCATTTCAAGGGCCATGCTATGGCAGGTTACGGGGGCGCGATCAAGAATATTTCCATCGGGCTTGGCTCCAGTGAGGGAAAGGCGTGGATTCACAGCGGCGGCACAGGCGGCAGCATGTGGGGCGGCGATCAGGACGCTTTTCTGGAAGCCATGGCAGAGGCAGGAAAATCCGTGTCCGACTATCTTGGGAACGGCGAGCGGATCGTCTATATCAGCGTGATGAACCGCCTGTCGGTAGATTGCGACTGTGACGGCAATCCCGCCGAGCCGGATATGCACGACATTGGTATTCTGGCGTCTACCGATCCTGTGGCACTGGATCAGGCTTGTATCGATCTAGTCTATGCGCAGAAGGACGGCGACGGTGCATCCCTGGTACGGCGCATTGAATCCCGGAACGGTCTGCATACGCTGGAACACGCCGAAGAAATCGGCCTAGGCAGCCGCACTTACAATCTGGTGAACATCGATGAATGAGGTGCTGGAGGTTCTGCACCGGGAGTTCGTCTATGTGTGGTACTACTTTCTGCTCCAGCTCCGGCAGATTGCCGCATACTGGATCCTCGGCATGGTCGTCGGCTCCCTCGTTTCGGTGTTTGCAAAAGACGCCATTCACGGTGCTTTCGACCGTATCCGGGATAAGAAGTGGGGGCTGTGGGGCGTCGTCCCGGCAAGTTTACTCGGCGTCGCCTCCCCGCTTTGTATGTACGGTACGATCCCCATCGCGGCATCCTTCTCCAGGCATGGGATGAGGCACGACTGGCTTGCGGCGTTTATGATGTCCAGCGTTCTTCTGAACCCGCAGCTCATCATGTATTCCACCGCTTTGGGCATGACGGCGCTGGTGATCCGTATCGTGTCCTGCACGCTCTGCGGGATCGTCGCGGGCATCGTGGTACATGTTTTTTACAAGGACGAGCCCTTTTTCAACTTCGAGGGCTTTGAACCGAAGGCGAGCCACGACACCCACCCGAACCTGTTCCTGCGGTTTCTCTTTAATCTCGGCAGAAACATCAAGGCGACCGGGCTGTACTTTCTGCTGGGCGTGCTGCTTTCGGCCCTGTTCCAGCGGTATGTCCCGGCGGATCAATTCTCCGCTCTGTTCGGTGAGGCAAATGAGGGCTTCGGCGTCCTGATGGCGGCGACCATCGGCGTTCCGCTCTACGCCTGCGGCGGCGGGACGATCCCGCTGATCCGGGAATGGCTTGCCATGGGCATGAGCATGGGCAGCGCCTCGGCCTTTATGATTACCGGTCCGGCAACCAAGATCACGAACCTCGGCGCGCTGAAGATCGTGCTGGGGATGAAACGCTTTTTACTGTATCTTGCCTTTGTCATGGCATTTTCGCTGGTGACAGGCTTAATTGTCAATTTGGTGATTTAAGAGGCGCCGCAAATTTGCCCGCCGCTAACGTGCCGCAAATCTGCCCGGCATGGATGAACTGAAAGTTTGTTAATTTATCCAATGCAATTTACCCAATGCAGTTTACCCAATGCAAAGCATTGACGCGGTGTCAGAATAATGCTATACTAACTATGCTGACGAGGTGTCAGAACATGTTTTGCAGGTCAGGAAAGAGTAACGATAAAAGACCGGCGAAGCGATAGGAAAATGCCTGTCTTTCAGAAAAAATACCGGAAAAATAAGGAGGACGCAGGATGCCGAAAGGATCGCCGGAACTGACGGAGGCCCGCAGAGAAGAAATCATTAACGCTTGTGAAAAACTCTATCAGACGATGAGCTTTAAGGAGATCACCATGGGGGAGATCGGGAATGTAACCAGCTTTACGCGCACATCCATTTACAACTACTTCCAGACGAAGGAAGAAATCTTCCTGGCCCTGCTGAAGCGGGAGTATGAACTGTGGATCGCCTCACTGAAACAGACCATGGAGCAGGTGAAAGAGATGACGAAGGACGAGTTTTCGTCCATGCTGGCGCGCTCTCTGGAGGAACGGGCGCAGCTTCTGAAGATCATGTCCATGAACCACTACGACATGGAGACCGGCAGCCGCCCGGAACATCTGGTGGCGTTCAAAGTCGCGTACGGCGAATCCATCCGAATGGTGATGGCCTGTCTCCACCAGTATTTCCCGGACATGACGGTCGGACAGAAACAGGATTTTATTTACACATTTTTTCCGTTTATGTTCGGCATCTATCCCTACACGTACGTTACCGAAAAGCAGCGGACGGCGATGGAGGAAGCCGGCGTCAACTATGTGTTTATGACGATCTATGAGATCACCTATAACTGTGTGAGAAAACTGTTAGGAGAATGAAAAAGGCCGGGAACGAGGTGTAAAAAACAAAAAACGCGTCCGTGACGCGTTTTTTGTTTTTACGGCGCCGCCCTGTCGGGCGGCGGTATAAAAGCATTCTTTCGGCAAAATTATTTCGCTGCCAGATATTCCTGGATCATGGACAAAACCTGGTCGCAGTCCAGACCGTGTACCATGCAGGCTTCCTCCAGGCTCTCGCCGATGGAAGAAGGGCATCCTACACAGTGCATACCCGCCTGCATCAGAATATAAGCGATGCCCGGCTGATAGTTGAGCATCTCGCCCATGGTGGTCGCTTTGGTAATTTCCATATCGGTATAACTCCTTTCTTTCGCCGTCATCCCGGCCTGTGTCTACTTTATCACTATTTCCTGTAAATTACAAGCCCGGAAACAGCCCGAAGATATAACAAAAGTACAACAAGAGTACAACAAATTTCCTGTGCGGAGAAAGGACATCGACGTGCAGGCTGAGGCTGACAGGAGGAGAAAAGATGCCGAAGACAGAACCGTCCGCGAGCGGACAAACGGAAGAAACGCGGCGAACGTGATGTGAAACGATCCGGATACAGAGGAGAAGGGGGAGCGGAATATGGCTGTAAGCGATACGAATGTAGTTCTGGAAAGCTACAGTATATATAACGAACTGGCTCCTGTCCGGACAGCAGACGGCGGCAGCCCGGTGGCTGATGCGGACGGGAACGGCGCCCATATCGGTCTGGCCAATGTGAGAAGCAGGCTGGCGGACCAGTGCGGCGGAACACTTTTGATCCGTTCCATGGAAAATGGAACAACGGTAAATATCTGGATACCCAAGACTTGAACGGGGCGGCAGCGAACCGGCGCCGCTTCCGGCTGAGAAAGAGGGTATGCGAGGAGTGGAAGTCTGCAGCGTCCCGCTGGATTACGCTAAACTTGTTCTCAGCGGAGAGCTGGATGGATACCTGAAACGGGTATCCGGGTCAGCGCCAAGGAGCAGAACGAGGATCGGCAGCTTGTCGCTCTTCATGAGCTGAATATCCCGGAGAGAAACATCTATATGGACAAGCAGTCGGGCAAGGACTTTGACCGCCCGCAATATAAGAAACTCGTGCGGCGCATGAAAAAAGACGATCTGCTCTACATCAAGAGCATTGACCGTCTTGGCAGGAATTACGGGGAGATTTTGGAACAGTGGCGCGTTCTTGCCAAGGAGAAAGGCATTGACATCGTAGTGCTGGACACCATGACCACGAACGGCTGCCTCTTAGACGAGGCCCTTGTTCAGCGGGCCCGTGATGTCTGGCGCCTGAAAGAGGTGCAGATCACCCTGGACGGCACGGAGGAGGTCTACAATCGGCGCAAGGCCTATGTAAACCCCCAGGGCAGCCCCTACCGGCGGGTGCTTCGGAACATCGGTCTGCTGCTGGATGCGGGCGTTTCGATCCACGCCCGCCTGCTCATGGACAGGGACAACGAGCAGGCTCTGTACGCGCTGGTCGATGAGTTAAAAGCGCTGTTCGGGGAAAAACCGGGCTTCGGCGCCCATCCGGCCATACCTTTTGAAAACGCGGGAACAACTCCCGAAAGCTACACAGAGGAGACCCGAAGCTTTTATGCCGAAAAGCTCCTTGCGCTGCAGAATTATATTGAGAGTAAGGGCATAGAACAACAAGGGCTGCTGAAACATGAACTGCTGATCCATTCTTGCGCGGCTGATGGCGGCGGGTTAACCAACATAACACCGGAGGGGCGGCTTGGCCTGTGCGCTGGTAACCCGAACGGCAGTATTTGGGGGAGCATCTATTCCGACGCGGCAGACGAGGAGGTACTTCGGCAGTGGCGCGAGCGAAAACCGATGGAGGGAGTCTGCAAAACCTGCTTTGCCTATCCCCGGTGCATACTGCTTAAGAAATGCCCGGCCTGGCAGGAACATTGTTCCCCCATTCTGCGTGCAAATCGGGAGTTCAGATGCCGCCAGGGTATTCTGAGCGCCTATGAGGATTGGAAGGCCGCCGGTCAGAATTGACCGGCGGTTTTGACATACGGAGGAAAGACATGCGGCAAATAATCGGATTCATCTTGATTCAGGCCCGCGCTTACAGTATAATAGAGACGTATTGTAAGCGTGGGTTGTTTCCAAAAGACCTTTCACGTTTTGGCAGGGAACACGTTATGATGGCTTTGCCTGCGCCCCGATGGGCTATATCCGCCACCCGGAAATCAAGAATGCGGTTGCCGTGGACAACGAATCAAAATGGGTCGTCGAGAAAATCTTTGACCTTGCCGTACACGGAGCGGGAGCCGCCAAGATTACGAAAATCCTGACTGCCTGGCTTCTGAACACACGAATTGAGAAAACCGTGCAGGCGGTAAGCCGTAAGGATCGGCCGGGGGACGGCAGCGCAGACAGGAAACGGAGAAGGAAAGGGAGGTTTTTGTATGCCGGCATATCAGAACAGAGAAGACGCGAGAAAACGGCTCCATGCGATCGCCGAAAGCTTAAAGGAAGACGGCGGGCGTTCGCCGGAGACGGACGGCTTTAAGCTCATGTATCTTCTTGGCACTACGGAAATGAACGTGGATGAGGCGATCCATGCGATGGAGACGAATGAAAGGCAGGCCGGAGCCGGTGATGAGCCCGGCCGCGGCAAGAGATTTCTGGACAGCGTCCTGGATGAGATGGAGGAGGCGCTGAAGACGCACGATCTGAGCGACGATTCCAGACTTGAAGAGGACACTGCCTGGTGGGGCCGGGTGGCCGGAGCGGCTGCGGATAAGCTTGAAGAGGCGCGTAAACAGCGGATGCGGCAGGAAAGTCTCAGGCAGCAGCAGATTCATCGGGAGCTGATGAGGGCTTCGGCGATATCCTGCCTTGAGATTCATGATATGGTCTGCGGCGAATTTAATCCCTACCGCCGCCTGTTCGGGAATTTTGCGGGGGCGCAGTTCGAGGGACTGGTAGACTCCCTGGGAGATCTGACGGAAACCGTCACGGAAGCGGTGATCGGCGTGGTGGATGACGGCATCACGAAGGCAGCGGGAGGAAAGGACGAAGCGGAGAAGGACAGCGCGAAGCCGGAGGCTCCCTACATTCCGGTGCATGAGGATGATTTCCTGCATCGAAATTCAGACCCGGAGCCGGTGACGGAGGAGGAGCTGCTGCGCGCCAATGAAAATCTTTTGTCGCCGGAGGAAGAAGAATACCGCCGCCTCATCGGTTATGACGGCCTGGTGAAGGAGGAGCAGGAGGCTATAGCCGCGGCTCACCCGGAGCAGGCGGAGCGCGCTAAGCGAAGGACCCGCGCCGCGAAACGGAGCGCGAAGGCGGAGAAGACCGCCGGGGACGCTCCGGAAGCGGAAGGAGCGGAGACCGAGCGGCTCTCGGAGAGAGCGGCGGCCGCAGGAAGGCCGTCCGCGCCGGATGCCGCGCCGCCGGTGATGGCCCGCCCGTCCGACGATACGCCGCCGGTTCTTGTTCGTCCGGAGGATAAAAAGCTGGCCGGACCCAGAGTGATGGAGCCGAGAAAATAGGCGCCGCCGCGACGGTGCGGGGGATACCGAATCGGCAGGACACTGGCTAGAGCGGCCGTGGCGGCAGGAGTACTGAAGCTTCAGAGAAGGTCGCTTAAGGATCTTGAGCAGAGCGAAGGCATAACGCCTCCTCAGGCGAATGATAATGCACATGGAGCCGTTCCCAGAGATACGAAGAATAAGGATGCGAAGAAGCCGAAGGCAAAGGGCCCGGTTCTGTCTTGAGTCATCCGCGGCGTCGGCAGCGAAAGGCGTTCAGCCAGATAGAGGCGCAGGATTCCGCGGAGAAACCGGCCCGCGAGGTCCGCACCAGGCCGCGGAGCAAATCGCTCAATGATGTACACCAGAACAATATGAAAATTTGACAAATCAGCAGGTTAAGGGTATAATATCAGAAGAAACATTCGGTGCGTCATCGGACTGGAGGGGGACAGATGTACGAATCGGGGGAGAACTATCTGGAGACGATCCTGATGCTGAAGGAGAAGCAGGGTGTGGTCCGCTCCATTGATATTGCCAGGTCGCTGAATTTCAGCAAGCCCAGCGTCAGCCGGGCTGTGGGAATTTTGAGGGAGGACGGCTATATCACGATGGCGCCGGGCGGCGAGCTGGAACTGACGGAGAAGGGCATGCAGAAGGCCGGGGCTATTTACGAACGGCATAAGCTTTTGACTGCTTTTTTGCGGCAGGTCAGCGGCGTGTCGGCGGAGACGGCCGAGGAAGACGCCTGCCGGATGGAACACATCATCAGCGAGGAGACGTTTCAGGGAATCAAGCGGTTCATGAGCCGCGGGCAGAACTAAAGGAAGAAAGAGAAAGGGCGCTGTATGCGGATGCGGGAAACACATCTGCGGTATGGCGCCCTATTGATGCGCGAGGGAGGACGACTATGGATACGACAGATCGGGGCTTAAGTTTACTGAAAAAAGGGCAAAAGGGATTTTTTCACGCGGTGTTCAGCCGCGTAGGGGTTATGATCGTGCTTCTGGTGCTGCAGGCGGTGTTTCTGTTCATGGCGTTCTTCCGGTTCGCGCAGTTTCTGCCCCACGTATTGGGCAGCGCGGCGGTATTTACGGTATTCATGGTGCTGTACCTCTTAAACAGCAGGCTGGACCCGACGGCCAAGATCACCTGGCTGGTCGTTATCATGCTGCTTCCGGTGTTCGGGGCGCTGCTGTTCTGGTACACCCAGAGCGATATCGGCCATCGTGCCGTCCATGCGCGGCTGCAGGAGCTGATCGACGAGACGAAGGACAAGCTTGTGCAGGATCCGGAGGTAATGGACGCTTTGGCGGATGCGAACCCGGATGAGGTCTCCCTGGCGCGCTACGTTCGCCGCAGCGGGTGCTTCCCGGTATATGCGGACACGCGGGTCACGTATTTCCCGCTGGGCGAGGACAAGTTTGAGCAGATGCTTATGCAGCTGAAATCGGCGGAAAAGTACATTTTCATGGAATATTTCATCGTCGAGGAAGGTCTCATGTGGGGGAGGATCCTGGAGATCCTGGCGGAGAAGGCGCGGGAAGGCGTGGAGGTACGGGTCATGTATGACGGCACCTGCGAATTCTCGACGCTGCCCCACAACTATCCGGAGAAGCTGAAGACGCTGGGGATCAAGTGTAAAATGTTCTCGCCGGTGACGCCGTTTCTGTCTACCCACTACAATTACCGCGACCATCGGAAAATTCTGGTGATCGACGGCCGCACCGCCTTCACCGGAGGCGTGAACCTGGCGGATGAGTATATCAACCAGAGAGAGAAGTACGGCCACTGGAAGGATACCGCCGTCATGCTGGAGGGCGGCGCGGCGCAGAGCTTCGCGCTTATGTTCCTGCAGATGTGGAATATCACGGAGCGGACGCCGGAATTTGATAAATATCTGGATGCGGCGGAACTGGCGCCGAAAGTTGAGAATCTGGCAATGACAGATGTGCAAGCAGGGAATATGGCAGCGGCGGAGGCGGAGACCGGAAAAACGGCCGCGGCTGACAGTCCGGAGGCTGTGAAGCTGCCTGCAGAGAAAGCTCGCACAGAGGACGGAAATCTGGCCGCGGCAGAAACGCCGCGCACCGCCGGCTTCGTCCTTCCCTACGGCGACTGCCCGCTGGACAGCGACAAGCTGGGCGAACGGGTCTACATGGATATTTTGAACCGTTCCCGCAGCTATGTCCATATCATGTCGCCGTACCTGATCCTGGACGGCGAGATGGAGACGGCGCTGAAATTCGCGGCGGAGAAAGGCGTCGATGTGAAGCTGATCCTGCCCGGTATTCCGGACAAGCCCATGCCTTACGCCCTGGCTAAGAGCCACTACCGGTCCCTGCTTGATTCAGGCGTTAAGATCTATGAGTACACGCCCGGCTTCGTCCACGCGAAGGTATTTGTAAGCGACGGCTGCCGCGCGGTGGTCGGCACCATCAATCTGGATTACCGAAGCCTCTACCATCATTTCGAGTGCGCGGCTTACATGTACCGGACCGAGTGTATTTCCGATATCGAAAAGGATTTCCAGGCGACGCTTGCAAAGTGCCGTCAGGTGACGCCGGAGACCGTGAAGAATGAGAAATGGAATGTGAAGCTGACCGGTTTTGTAATGAAGGCGATCGCGCCGCTTTTGTAGAGCCGGTCTATTCGCCGCGATGCCGGCTGCTGTCCTGGTTTTCGTGTGCCGTTTTCACCGGGATTTTCCACGGGAAATTGTGTTGCGCGCCGGGGAAAAGAGTGCTAGTATGGAAATGCAAAATATTGGCGGCATAAGGGGGAAATAACCATGGTATTTACACCGGATGAGAGCTTGAAGAGAAAGATGCAGGATCACGGAAGCGTCCTCCGCTTCATGAATTCCAAAGCGGGGCTGGGAAACGGACTGATCGCGGGAGGGATGGTTTTTCTGATTTTCGGTGTGCTTCTGGGCGGCATGCTTTTGCTGCCGGGAACGCTGCGTCTCCGTTCCATTCTGACGCTTGCAGGCATCTGCTGCGCGCCCGGCATTCTCCTGATCGCGATCGGCGCGGTGCTTCGCCAGCGCAGGATCGTCAACTGGAAGAAAGGGTATAGAAAGCGCTCAGGTCTGAGCGAGGAAGAACTGCAGCAGGCCGAGACGGAATTTATGGAGCCGGGCACTGTGCTTTTTGCGTTTGACGAAGGTAAAAGCCTGGGGCGCCTGAAACTGGCGGGATTTATTACGGAGCATTACGTGAAGATTCCCGGTCCCTGGTCGGTCATGTACCGTCTTAGCGACCTGGTCGCCTGCTTCTACGCGAAAGGAGTGAAAGAGGAGCTGGACGCAGAGCATGCGTTCGTGATCTACGGCACGGATCCGGACCGTTCGTATATGCTGCGCGATACGGCCAATGACAAGGTGAATACGGAGATCGTGGATGCGATCGCTTCACGCTGTCCGTCGGTTATCGCCGCCCGCCGTTTCCTGTATGACGGTAAGGAGTATGACGCGCTTCTTAAGCAGGACGAGGTGATCGCGCTGCATAAGAGGCTGCTGAATAAGGCCTGAAGTCTTGACTTTGGAATTATTTTGTGACAAAATAATAGGTTAGAAAAATGGAAAAGAAGGTTGATCATCATGACTAAAATTGACATCGTCTCCGGATTCCTGGGAGCCGGAAAAACTACATTTATCAAGAAGCTTCTGGAGGAAGCCATCGCCGGGGAGCAGGTGGTCTTAATCGAGAATGAGTTCGGTCAGATCGGCATCGACGGCGGGTTCCTTAAGGACGCCGGCATCGAGATCCGGGAGATGAATTCCGGGTGCATCTGCTGTTCGCTGGTGGGCGATTTCGGCAAGTCCCTGGCGGAGGTTCTGAATACTTATAAGCCCGACCGGGTCATCATCGAGCCGTCCGGCGTCGGGAAGCTGTCCGACGTGATGAAGGCGGTCATCGATGTGGCGGCGGACGTGGATGTGCGGCTGAACAGCGCTGTGACGATCGTGGACGCCTCCAAGTGTAAAATGTATATGAAGAATTTCGGCGAGTTCTTCAATAACCAGATCGAGAACGCGGGAACCATCGTGCTGAGCCGTACCGACGTGCTGGACGCGGCGAAGGTGCAGCAGGCGGTGGAACTGATTCGCCAGCATAACCAGACGGCGTCGGTCGTGACGACGCCCTGCGCTCAGTTATCCGGCGCGCAGCTTCTGGAGATCATCGAGAAGCCGGACACCATGGCGGAGGACCTGATGAAGGAGGTGCGTGAGAAGCACGCCCATCACGACGAGGACGAGCATGAGCATCACCACCATCATGACGACGATGACGACGGGCATGAGCACCATCATCATGACCACGATGAGGAATGCGGCTGCGGACATGATCATGAGCATCATCATCACCACCATCACCATGACGGCGAATGTGACTGCGGCTGCGATCACGATCATGACGCCGACGAGGTTTTCGTCAGCTGGGGGCTGGAGAACGTGGGCGCTATTACCCGCTCCGCTCTCGAATCGATCCTCGACGAGCTGGCCAACGGCAACGCCTACGGCGACGTGCTTCGTGCCAAGGGCATGGTGCCTTCCGCGGACAAGGCCGGCGAGTGGTACTATTTTGACATCGTACCCGACGAGATGGAGATCCGTACCGGTACGCCGGACTACACCGGCAAGGTCTGCGTTATCGGCGCGCAGCTGAAGGAAGACGAACTGGAGAAAGCGTTCGGGCGGAAATAGAAGAGCCCGCTGCTTTCGGCTGTTCAAAGAGAAAGCAGAGAACGACCGCATCTGGCCGTCCGGAATGAGAGAGAAAACAGTAAAAGCATTCAGCAGGAGTAATAAAGAGCTATGGGATCTATGATTGACGACGATGTAACGCCATTATTTATCATCAATGGTTTTTTGGAGGCGGGCAAGACGCAGTTTCTGCAGTTTACCATGAGCCAGGACTATTTCCAGACAGACGGCCGGACGCTTCTGATCGTCTGCGAGGAGGGAGACACCGACTACGATCCGAAGTATCTTAAGGTGAACCGGACCACCATGATCACCGTAGACAGCATGGACGAGATCTCGCCGGAGAAGCTGACCGAGTATAAGAAGCTGTATAATCCGGAGCGTGTCCTGATGGAATGGAACGGCATGTGGAATCAGGACGAGCTGCGGATCCCGAAGGACTGGACCGTGTACCAGCAGATCACGATCATCGACGGTTCCACTTTCGATCTGTATGTAAAGAACATGAAGCCGCTCCTTGGCGCAATGGTGCGCAATTCGGAGCTGATCATCTGCAACCGCTGCGACGATGTGCCGGATCTCGAGGGCTACCGCCGGACGCTTCTGGCCATGAACAACCAGGCGGAGATCGTGTTCGAGGGCGAGGACGGGGAGATTTCGGAGATTTCCGAGGCGGATCTGCCCTACGATATGTCCGCGGATGTGATTGAGATCGCGCCGAAGGACTACGGTATCTGGTACATTGACTGCATGGACAAGCCGGACCGCTACCGCGGCAGGGTGGTGGAGTTCACCGGGATGGTGCTTAAATCCACCAAATTCCCGAAGAATTATTTTGTGCCGGGTCGTATGGCTATGACCTGCTGCGAGGCGGATATGTCGTTTTTGGGCTATGTCTGCAAGGCGCGGGAGGCGAAGAATCTGACTACCCGCCAGTGGGTGAAGGTCCGCGCCCGCATCGAATATGAGGAGTGGCAGGACTACGACGGCGTCGGTCCGGTACTCTACGCGGAGAACGTGGAGAAGGCGGAGCCGATCCGGGATATCGTGCAGTTCTGAGCCGGAGACGGAACGAAACTGCGGAATCCGTATGACAAGCGGGGCGCTGCGGGATGAATCCAGCCGGAGATGCCGGCCGGGACTTATGCCTGCAGCGTCCCGTTTCCGACCGCGGCGGTGTGAAAGATCCGCCAATGGATGATCATGTGCGGACAACGCGCCGGCGGCAGTTTCGGTGCCGCGCCTGCATGCAGGGAGAAAGGAAATTGAAATGGATATAAGGATCATACTCGCATCCGCGTCCCCGCGGCGGCAGGAGCTTCTGCGGCAGGTGGGCCTGGCGCCGGAGGTAATGCCCAGCCATGTGGATGAGAGCGGCGTGGGCGGAACGCCGGAGCAGATGGTGATGGAATTGTCCCGCAGGAAGGCGGAGGACGTGGCGGATGAGATCAGGCAGAGAATGTCTGCGGCGGATCGCAGCTCAGCGCCGGACAATGCAGGCGCGGCGGAAAGATATGGCGGCAAGACGCCGTCTGATGCAGGCGCAGCGCCTGATGCCGATTCGGCGGAGACAATTCCGGAGTATACGTACTCCGTGGTTATCGGCGCCGATACGGTCGTCGCCGCAGGCGGACGGATCTTGGGCAAGCCGAAGAACGAGGAGGAAGCTGCCGCAATGATCCGGCTTCTGGCCGGGCGTACCCATCACGTCTATACCGGAGTTACGATGATTTTCATTTCCTCCGGAGAGCAGATTGCATTTTCCGAAGGCACGGAAGCAGAAGTCTGCCCGATGACGGAGGAGCAGATTGCATTTTCCGAAGGCACCGAAGCAGAAGTTTGCCCGATGATGGGAGAACCGGTCACATTTTCCGAAGGTACGGAAGTAGAGGTCTATCCGATGACGGAGAAACAGATCGAACGTTATGTGGCTACCGGCGAGCCCATGGACAAGGCCGGCGCTTATGGCATCCAGGGATATTTCGCAGCCTACGTGAAAGGCATTCGCGGCGATTATAACAATGTGGTCGGTCTGCCGGTGGCGCGGGTATGTCAGGAACTGGCTGCCAGAGGATTTTTTTGATATTTCTGATAATACCCTGCGATCATCCCTGTATTGTTCTGAATCCGTATATTGCCTTGAAAATGGCAGTCTTACTTCCACACCACCGGCGTGGGCCGGTTGGAGGAAAATACGTCCTCGGCTTTAAAAAGGTCGTCCAGCTTCCGCTTGGAGCTTCCCTCTCCGGCGGCGATGTCCATCCACATCCGGTAGCCGTCCAGATTCCGGCGGCCCTGGCGGAGATAATTGTCGCCCAGCTGGACCCAGTATTGGCTGGAGTCCACATTGCAGAAATAATCAAAGCCCAGGGACTTCATATACATGAAGCGCTCGTTGGCTGAATTATAGGCGTGCCAGTCGCTGACGTCTGCTCCGAACGGGTAGAGGATGATGTCCGTCGGCCCGATCAGGGTCTCCACTTCTTTTTCCCACTTGTCACAGTCTGTCTTAAATTTCTCATAAGAGATTGTTCCCAGATCCCGGTGTCCCCAGCTGTGGGACGCCAGTTCCCAGCCGTTATCCCGCAGGCATTTGGCCACGGCGGCCGCTGCCTGGCAGTCGGCGGCGAAATTCGGATTCGTCTCACGGTAGGATTCCGCTGTGCGGTAACCTAGTATACCCTGGTAACCTGTAAATGCGATAACCGCCCTGGCTCCTTTATAGGAGAAGTCCGGATGCTGCTCGATAAAGTCTTCCAGAAGCGGCACCATATCGTAGGAACCGACGGATACCGTGCCGTCGTCCAGGATCATCTCGCAGGCGGGCTTTCCATTATCCCCGATCACCATGCGGCGGGCGAAACCGTCGTCTTCCATATATTCATAGTAGCAGACATCGTCCTGGGACATGACGCAGGCCTTGCGGCCCGGCGGCAGCAGGATCTGTCCTTTGGTCATTCTTCCGTCCTGCATCACAGCGATATCGTGCAGGCGCACCAGAACGTATCCTTTCTCGTACATGGAATCCAGGATCTTGAGAAATTCGTCCTTCGTGGTCATGACCTGGTTATAGCCGGATTCGTCTGCGTCTCCGTCAAATGCCTTCGACTCGTCTATGACCAGCGAGTGAAAAAAAACGTGCGTGATCTCCGTAATCTCTACCGGCTGCAGGGACTCCCTGACGTGTTCATATTCCGAGATCGCGCTGTTGATCCGGGGATCGGTGGCGCCGCCTTCTCCCGCGCCGTAGAACTCCGAGGCAGTCAGCAGATCAATGGCGGCGTCATAATCATAGCCGGCGGCCAGAAGCCACGCCTGATCCAAAAGAGCGTCGATGGAAGAATCGGTTTCCGGCTCTGTCTCTGATCCGTCCGATGCGGATTCCCCGTCCGGTTCTGTCCCGCTGTCTGCGCCGGCGGAACTGTCCGTACCGTCTTCCGGTTCTGTTTCTTTGTCGTTACCGGACTGCCTTTTCTCATTGGTTTCCAGAGCCAGGGCGATTCTCACGGAAACCTTGTAGGTGATCCCGCCCAGGATCCCGATAATCAGAAGTCCGATCAGGAGATAGGGAAGCTGTCCGATCAGGCGGTCGAGCTTTCTGCGCATTGTTTTTTTCTTTCGATAGGAATTTGATCTGTTCTGGCCGTTCATGATAACCCCCACATTTTTGTTCAGATCGTATTGATTATACCATATCTTGTCAGATAATGTAAATCCTTGTCATGAAGAAATGCGAAAAAAGATTGCGTTTCGTCCATACATTTAGTAAGAGGATTTTTGACGGAGGTTATCAT
>CANPYE010000015.1 GCA_947588005.1 uncultured Lachnospiraceae bacterium
CCCGGCTGGCCGCTATTTAAGTCGCAGGCTGGCCGCCGATTATGGCACAGGTGTCCGTTCAGGTAGGCAATCTGCACCCTGTTCCTACTATAACACAATACGGATATATTTTCAATACGATATATAGCAATTTGAAATAAATTTTCAGATTTCTTGCGGATCGAGGCAAACAGAAAGCCGAGATTCTTGCGAATCGGCGCGAATGAAAGACAAAACAAAACCCGCCGAACCAGTGGGGGGACGGTTCGGCGGGTTTTCCCTAGTGGAAAAAGAAATAGGGGAGCGCTGCAAAACATATCCGGAAGGGAGAAGAACACTCTGCAATAGAGCAGGATACTTGCAACGTAACCCAGTTAAAGCAATTTGTCATTTTGTAGGTAAAGTATAACATTTTCAGAATAGAAATTCCAATACAAGTATTTTCATAAGGGTATACACAAAAATGAATACGTTAACTATTTGTTAAACACTTCACAAAAATCTTGCTTTTTGTTTTTGATTTGGTATAATTTTTTTCAAGATTATACCGCGCTGATCCAGTGTCATGATATGGGGGTGTATGATTTGAATATCAAGCGGGCAAAGGAAGAAATTAAGAATACGATCGCCGCCTATCTGGCAAGGGACGAATACGGAGCTTACGCGATTCCGGTGATCCGTCAGCGTCCCGTGCTGCTGATTGGTCCGCCTGGCATCGGAAAGACCCAGATCATGGAACAGATTTCGCGGGAGTGCCGGATCGGCCTGGTCTCGTACACCATTACTCATCATACGCGCCAAAGCGCGATCGGACTGCCGTATATTGTAGAGAAAGTTTACGACGGCGTCCGCATGTCGGTCACTGAATATACCATGAGCGAGATCGTGGCTTCCATCTATGATAAGATCGAGGCGACCGGACTGCATGAGGGGATTTTGTTTATAGACGAGATCAACTGTGTTTCCGAGACCCTGGCTCCCGCTATGCTCCAGTTTCTGCAGGCCAAGACGTTCGGGAGCCATAAGATCCCCGAAGGGTGGATCATCGTAGCGGCAGGCAATCCGCCGGAATATAACAAATCCGTCCGCGATTTCGACGTGGTCACGCTGGACCGTATTAAGCTGATCGAGGTCGAGGCGGATTATTCCGTATGGAAGGAATATGCGGAATCCGTGAATATTCATCCGGCCGTTATCGCGTACCTGAATGTGAAGCAGGAGAATTTCTGCCGGATCGAGACCACGGTGGACGGCAAGCGCTTCGCTACGCCGCGCGGCTGGGAGGATCTGTCGCGCCTGATCGTGATCTACGAGCGGCTGAAGCTTACGGCGGATCGGGAGGTGGTCGTCCAGTATATCCAGCATCCCGCGATCGCTAAGGATTTTGCCAATTATCTGGAGCTTTATTATAAGTACGAAAATGATTACCGGGTGGATGAGATCGTAGCCGGGGTGATCCGGGAGGGCGTCTGCGATAAACTGGCGAAGGCGCCGTTCGACGAGCGGCTCAGCGTAGTCAGCCTTCTGCTGGCCAGGTTGAACGGCGGATTCCGCGCTGCCGCGGACATGGAAGACCGGCTGGAGCGGCTGCAGGGGATATTTGCGGAGATGAAACCGGCTGCCGGAGCTTCCTGCGCGGCAGCCGGAGAAGCAGGAACGGAGGGGACGCCGGTGGATGGGAAACCGGCTGCCGGAGCTTCCTGCGCGGCAGCCGGAGAAGCAGGAACGGAGGGGACGCCGGTGGATGGGAAACCGGCTGCCGGAGCTTCCTGCGCGACAGCCGGAGAAGCAGGAACGGAGGAGCTGCCGGTGGATGCGAAACCGGCTGCCGGAGCTTCCTGCGCGGCAGCCGGAGAAGCAGGAACGGAGGAAACGCCGGCGGATGGGGAACCGGCTGCCGGCGTTGGCCGCGGTATCGGCAGGAGCGCCTCCGGGCGAGGAAACGGAATGTACACATCCGCCCTCGAACATCTGGAGAGTCTGGCGGCCGGCGTTGCCGCCGAACGGAAATATAAGCAGGAAGCGGGACTTCTAAGCCGCCGCGAGGATCATATCAGCCGGGATGTCGGGAAGATTCTGGACGATACGGTCCGCTCCCTGAAGGCAGACCACCTGCAGGATGAGGAGCCGGTGTGGCAGCGGATCCGGGAGGTCTTTGAACGCGAAAACAGCGCGTATGGGGAGCATTTTGAAAATTGCGCCCGGATGTTAGAGAATGTTTTCGATTTTCTGGAGGCCGCCTTCGGCACCGGACAGGAGCTTGTGATCTTTGTTACGTCCCTGAATACGGGTTTTTACAGCGTCCGTTTTCTGCAGCAGTATGAGTGCGAGCGCTATTTCCGGTATAATAAAACGCTGCTTTTTGATACCGAGGAGCGCGATATCCTGTCCCAGATCGCAAAACGGAACGCGTGAAATGGGCGGTGATACAAGTTTTGAAAATGCCTCTGTATATTTTCGGAACCGCCGTCCATACTAGCCATAGAAAAGGAGGCATATGCTATGGATAACAAAGTGTTGGATTACACAGCGCTGACGATCAGCATTATCGGCGCGGTCAACTGGGGCCTGATCGGGTTCTTTGATTTCAATTTGGTCGCGTTCCTCTTTGGAAGCATGACCTGGCTGTCCCGTATCGTATACGCCCTTGTAGGTCTGTGCGGTCTCTATCTGTTCACCTTCTATGCGAGGCGTGACAGAGCGGAAGCCTGACGTCGGTTCGCTCGATGGCGGATCGGTCTGCTGCGCTGTCCGGCCCTGCCGGAGGAGAAAAATGATCTGACGTCTGCGTCGGTTCCTGACAAAGCAGTTTGTCTGCTTTTCATGGAAATGGGCACCTGTCCGGAGGGAATTTCCTCGTGCGGCGGGTGCTTTTTTTGCATACCTTTAATGATTTTAATAATTATTTTATAAGCATACAGGCGCAAATGTGATATACTTAGCATGAATAATGGGGTGTTGGGTGAGAGCGGAGAAGCTTTCGCCGGTGTCAAGAGCCGATCGGGGGCGACGGCGGAACGGAGCGGGACATGAAGATCAGGACGCGGCTTGTGATTGCATTTCTGACGGTTACGGTAGGGCCGCTGTGCGTATTCTGGCTGGCATTTTCCATGCTGGCGAACTATCGAACGACGGTGTTCGCCCGTTCCTACGGCTTAAGCGAACGGCTGGATCTGCTGTCAAGCAACTCGGTGCAGGTTTTCAGCCGTCTGACCAGAAGCGACCACGAGGGGATCCAGCGGACGCTGGCCAGCGATCCGGATCGTCTCGAGGATCCGGAATATCTGCGGGAGCTGAACGATAATCTGCAGAAGAAATACGCCTATCTGATCGTCCGTAAGGGAGACGAGATCATTTTCTCCGGGCTGGAGGACGGGGGAGAGGATCTGACGGGGAATCTGCCCGACTACGGAAGCGCCGATCCGGATGTGGACGTGGGCGTCTATATGGACGGAGAGGTGCAGCACCTGGTGAAGCAGGATGATTTCCGCTTCAGCGACGGAGCGGAAGGAAGCGTCTTCATCATATCCGGCTTTGAAGATTATGTTCCGGAGCTGCGTGATCTGATGTCGCAGGGGATTTTTGTTGGTATCGTGATCCTGCTGGCGGCGGCTATGCTTATGGTAGCCTGGGTATATCAGTCTATCTTAAAACCGCTGGGCCAGCTGCAGAAGGCGACCCACGAGATCCAGAACGGGAACCTGGATTTCACGATGGATATCGACAGCGACGACGAGATCGGGAAGCTTTGCCAGGATTTCGAGGAAATGCGCGTGCGGCTGAAGGAGTCCACGGAGGAGAAGCTGCAGTACGACGAGGAGAGCAAGGCGCTGCTGATGAACATTTCCCATGATCTTAAGACCCCGGTTACGGCCATCAAGGGCTACGCGGAGGGGATCATGGACGGCGTGGCGTCGTCGCCGGAGATGCTGAGCCGGTATATCCGCACGATCTACAACAAGGCCAACGACATGGACCGGCTGGTAGACGAGCTTACATTTTATGCGAAGATCGATACCAATAAGATCCCGTATACATTTTCCAGGATCAACGTGGCCAACTATTTCCGCGACTGCGTGGATGAGGTGGGGCTGGATCTGGATACGAATAACATCGAGATGGGATATTTTAACTATGTGGACGAGGATGTCATGGTCATCGCCGACGCGGAGCAGATCAAGCGCGTGATCAACAACATCATCGGCAATTCCGTGAAATATCTGGACAAGAAGAAAGGCATCATTAATATCCGCATCAAGGACGTGGGGGATTTCGTAGAGGTGGAGATCGAGGACAACGGCCGCGGTATTTCGCAGGACGATCTGCCGAATATCTTCGACCGCTTCTATCGGGCGGATGTTTCCCGAAATTCGTCGAAGGGCGGCAGCGGCATCGGGCTTTCGATCGCCAGGAAGATCATCGAGGACCACGGCGGCAAGATTTGGGCCACCAGTAAGGAAGGCATCGGCACGGAGATCCATTTCGTGCTTCGAAAATATCAGGAGGTACACAATGAAGAAAATTCTGCTGATTGAGGATGAGATCAGTATCGCGGAGCTGGAGCGGGATTACCTGGAGCTGAGCGGCTTTGAGGTGGAGATCGCCGGCGACGGTACGGTTGGTCTGGAAAGGGCGCTGAAGGAGGATTTTGATCTGTTCGTTCTGGATCTGATGCTGCCGGGCGTGGACGGCTTCGAGATCTGCCGCCGCATCCGGGAGACGAAGAATACGCCGGTTATCATGGTGTCGGCGAAGAAGGAAGATATCGACAAGATCCGCGGTCTGGGACTGGGCGCCGACGATTATATTACGAAGCCCTTCAGCCCCGGCGAGATGGTGGCCCGTGTGAAGGCGCATCTGGCCCGGTATGAGCGGCTGATCAGCAGCGGGGCGCCGGCCAACGATGTCATCGAGATCCGCGGCCTCAAAATCGACAAGACGGCCCGGCGGGTGTGGGTCAACGGCGAGGAGAAGAACTTCACGACGAAGGAGTTCGATCTGCTGTCTTTTCTGGCGCAGAACCCGAACCACGTCTATACGAAGGAGGAGCTATTCTCGAAGATCTGGGATATGGAATCCATCGGCGACATCGCCACGGTGACGGTGCATATCAAGAAGATCCGGGAGAAGATCGAGTTCAATACGGCCAAACCCCAGTATATCGAGACGATCTGGGGCGTGGGGTATCGGTTTAAGGTTTGATAAGATTTTATGCTCAAAGCGAAAGACCAGAGAGTGGCAGCTCTCTGGTTTTTCTTTGCCCTTACGTCAGGACTCCGTTTTCGAAGACCCGCGCCTTTTTAGGCGAAATGGCGGCGAAACGGCAGAGTGTTTTAGCTTGACTATAGTCGTTAAAACGACTATAATGTAGTTATTTAAAATGCGCGGCTGTCTGCCTTTCTGCTTTAGACGAAGATGACGGAGGAAGGCGGCGCGTCCGGCGGCATATCTGTCTATGGGGAAGGAGATCGATATGAAGATGAAAAGAGCGTGGAAACGAGTCCTGGCAGCGGCGCTTTGCTTTTGCATCGTTGTGGGGGGGGTGAGACGGCCCTACCTGCCGGCCCGAGCGGAGGGGAGCGGTGATGTGGCACAAACCAACTTTTATGTGGAGCACGTCTATCTGGGCACCGGACTGCATTTTAGGCAGTACGGTTATATCTGTCGTGCGGGATATGATGATTATGACTGGTGGTTCGGGTCCAGAGGGGGTAACTATGACTATGATTTGACCGACGGAGCAGAAAAAGGCAATAGCTGGTACGAGTTTAATAACAAGTCCGGGAAGTTCAATGAATTCGGAGTCCATATCTATCCTACGCCGCAGAGCTATTACGACGAGACATTTACGGCGAATGTGGAGGAGATATACACCGGCTACGAGATCGTCGACGGCAACGAGGCGGTGACGTGGGTCACGGAGGCGGATGCCCCAGCTGGCGGTCACTTCTGGATCCGGTACAATCAAGATGTGCAGAACGTGGTGCTCTACCTCTTTTACAGCTACGGCGGCGAGACCCTCCTGGGCGCGAACTTCGGCACCGATCTGAAGGGTGTGCCCGGTGTCATTGAGGATCAGGACGTTCTGGAAGTGACGAAAAATAACCTCTCGGATGTCCAAACAGTTCCCGGCCTGAGTGACGCGAAAGTGGGCGACATCATCTACAACACGGCCCCCGGCCTCCACACGGAGAAACGGGTCTCGGCGGATGTGCTGGAGGACGGCCGCACCTTCGATGTGAGCCTGGAGTCCTGGTACACCGCCGGCAGCAACGCGGCGGATGTGGGCTTCATTCTGGACTCCTCCGGCTCCATGGCCTTCGCCTCCGGCGGCTCCATGGATCTCTTTGAAATGGGCGAACCTAAAGCCTACGAGGCAAGCGCATGGGATAAGGGCTATGGACTTTATGTGCCTCTGGGCACAGATTGCTTTAACGGAGATTGGTTCACCCCCGGCAACACGGACAACTCCCCCCTGGCCTATTCCAGTTACAGCTACTATGTCTTCGACAAGCGGGATACGGTGAAGGAGTTGGTGCCTCTGGCCTACTGGGACGGTGAGATGGACGGGGCGGAGAATCCGCTGAAGAAAAACCTGGTGGGGCTGTATCAGTTTGACAGAACCAAGTCGTCCGGCGACGATGAGCTTAACTTCTATAAGAACGGGGTCTCAGGCGGCGGTGAGGCCAATCCGACGCTCGTAGACCACAATAAGACCGGCGGCGACTATAAATATGAAATCAACGATAAGAAAAAAGCGGTTTTTCCTACAGCGGGCGCGTTCCAGGCATATGATGGGAGTAACAACGATAAAGAAGATAGCTCATTGAAGGCCCATTCCACCCTCAAACTGGATGCGGTGGTCAACAATCCCCAAAAGTTCACCATTTCCTTCGCGGTAAAGGTAACAAAAAAAGACTCTTGGGTAATCAATAACAGCAAACCGTATACAACTGACGGCCCTCGGGCGCAGGACCTTGTGACAATAACAAATGATGATGGCGAGGAACTATATACTATTCTTCGCGGCACCAGGACCAATGGCGGTAGTCAGAACCATATCAGATGGCAGAAAGCTGCGGATACCAGAGATACTACGGCATATGTTGACTTGAAAAGTATACTTACGGAAAGTTACAACGAAAAATGGCGAGTATTCACCTATGTGGTGGAGAACGGCACCGTTACCGCCTATGTGGACGGTAAAGAGGAGAAGGTGGAAAATAACACCACTCTCGACTTGGGCGACAGCCCGCTCAGCTTCACTCTGGGCGGCAACGACAAGTTCAAATCCGGCCCCACCCTCCAGATCGACGAGGTGTATATCTACGACGGCAAGGCGTTGACGGACGGCGAGGTCTCCAAGCTGGTCGCCACCATGAAGGATCCCACCGGCAGCGTGCTTCAGGATGAGGACGCGAAATACGCAAACGTCAACGGCACCATGATGAGCGTATACGACAACGAGCAATTCAGCAAAATAGGAAAAGATGCCCGCGCAGGCTGGTATTACGTCAACTCCACCAGCAACTATGACGACATCACAGCCACCGGCTCCGCCAAGAGCCTCCATGGTCTGTCCGGCGGTACTTATCCTGAAAAAATGGGCGTCATGGACGACGATGAGGGCAAATACGTACTGTACCAAAAATACGAATTAGTAGATTCTTCTACTGGCAAACAGCTTGGCTTTGACTATGAAAATACGGACTCCTATACGAAAGTGACGGATAAGACGGTTGCGCTTATGACCGGCGGCAAGATCACAAAAGCCTCCCCCAGCATCCTCTACATGGGCGTGATCACGAAGGAGGAGGCAGCAGAATATGGCGTGACCTTGAGGAAAGAAAAGATACCGGCCCTGTACTGTGTATTCAGCCCCGCCGGCGGCGATGTACAGGTCTCGCCGGTCTTTGTGAAGTACGCTACCACAAATTCTGAGACTGATGAGCAAAAACAAGCGACACTCACCAAGGCGCAGAACCTCCAGATCGCCCTGAACACTTTCATCAACCGCCTGCGGGTGAACTCCCCGGAGAGCAAGGTGTCCGCCGTGCGCTTCAGCGCGGAGGTGTATAAAGACCACGAGGACGAGCTGCTGCTCCAGACCTGGACCAGTAACCCGGCGGTGAGCACCGGCATGATGAACCTGAGCCAAGGCGCCAAGGAGACAGGCATGGCGAAGGCCACGGACTATGCTGAGGTGGACGGCAATAATCTCTACAACTACGTCATCACTGGCGGCACCACCGCCTATACTGGCCTGAAAGCATTCGAAAACAAACTGGCGGAGTCGGTCAAGGATGACAAGGCAAAAAAATACATTATCCTGTTCACTGACGGCCAGGATGACGAGCTGAAGGAAGTAGAAAGTGTGACCGGCCCCGAGGACATAAAGATCACAAACACGCAGGCCGTGAAGCTCGCCGAGAAGTTGCGGAGTGATGGCTATACGATCTTCACCGTCCGGCTGGTCAGCGGCGATACGGCAAGCGCCACCGGAGAAAAGGCGGAGGCGTTTTTGACGGCGATTGCCGGCGGCAAAGAAAACTACTTTAAGGCGGATACCGCCGGTGCGCTGGAAAAGGTGTTTGCCAGTATCATCGACAAAATGCCCTTCAAGCTGACCGGCTACACCGTAAAGGACTACATCGACCCCCGCTTCGACCTGGTGGCCGAGGAAGACAGACCTGATATGTCCGGCGGCGTCGCCGCCAAGGATAGGGAGATCATCCATCTGCACGACGGCGGCACGATCCACATCGGCAAGAGCGACACGACCAGCACGCATTACGACCTTACCGGCGATGATTCTGGCGGCAAAGAGTTCTATTTTGCCACCGCGGCAAAGAAGGCCTCGGGCGGATACACGGAGCGCTATACTAAGGCGACGCTGAAATACGATGCGGGCAAAGGGCTGTATTACCTGGAGTGGGACAACCAAAACATCCCCCTCAGCAGGCAGGGGGCCCATAACCTGTCCGTATGGAGCGCCGTCATCACCCTCCGGGCCAAGGAGGACTTCATCGGCGGCAACGCCATCCTCACCGACGGCCCGGAAAGCGGTGAGAATATGGTGTTCCACCCCAAAGACACGGCCCCCAGTTCCGGTACCGACAGGGCCAATTTGGGTGTCGACGACAAGCCCTCCAAGGGCTTCCCCCGCACTCAGGTGAACGTGAAGCCCTACCGCATGGTCACCGACCCCACGGTGGATGTGCGCTACCTGGGCGAGACCATGAACCCGAAGGAGGCGCTGGAAACCTTGTTCAGCAACGCCGAGGGGGAGATCCGGGATTTGGATCATCTGGATGTCTTACTGGCCGAGTGGAACAACCGGGACGGCAGCGGTTATTACTATGAGTATGTCAAACGGTACATAGACTACAAAAATAAGAACACGAGCTACGGCGAAACTAAAGCGCTGAAATTTGCAAACTTTGATGCGTTCATTCAGCAGCTGCTGACGGGCAAGGAGATCACGCTGAATTACAGTTTCCTGCCAGCCGTGACGGACAGCACAGACCCGCATGCCCACGGCACCCAGACCGGCGGCAATGAGTATGAGACCGACAAGCTGGGTACGATCAAGTATAAGTGGGAGGCCGTGACCGGCGATGGCTATGACGAGACGCTTACAGCCGGCGCAGACCTGGTGGATATAACGACCACCGCTCCCAAGCGGTATAAGCTGACGGTGTCTTACAAGCCCGACACCGTGGAGGACCGCAAAACGGCCAAGGACGTGCTGATTACCGATGGTGATTACAAAGACCCCAAGGCCCCCGTGGGGACCGCTGACGCGCCAGACCCCGCCCAGGCCCTGCACACCACATATGTGGTCAGCGGCAAGCTGTCCCTGAAGGCCGAGGCCCCCACGGAAACACTGCAAAAGATCGTGGACGGCGAAGCTCCCAACGTCACAGTGACAGGCGGAACGGCAACCGACGTCACCTTTACGCTCACCCAAAACGCCCTGAATGCTGCGCCTGAGGTCAACGGTGTCAGGACCGTCTATCTCACCGCGGACAAGGAGTTGCCCATGGGCGACTATACCCTGGAGCTGACGACGCTGGGTGACTTCACCGGCCTCGACGCGGCGGACCCGGGTGACTATGCCTGGGATCGGTTCACGGGTATTCCAACAGGAACCAACCTGGACCGCTATATCGTCAAGAGCCCATCGGGCGCCGTCACTTTCAAGTTCGGCGATACGAATGAGACGACCCGGACCGATGCCCGTGCGGGCCTGGCCGTGAAGCTGGCGGATTGGGTGGATCGCAAGATAGATAGCAGCAGCTTGACGGTTGAGAAAAAGCACGACCAGAGCGAGCTGAATGCGCTGACCCTTGACCCCACATGGGCCGAACAGAACGATGACTTCGCCCTGCCTGAATACCTGAACTATAGGCTGGGCATGGGCTCGGCGTTCATCGCCATCACCCCGCCGGCGGAGATCACCCTGACCACCTCCAAGACGTTTACCAACAGCGAGGATAACGACACGCAGGTGGGCTTCGGGTTCACGCTGACGCCAAAGGGCGGCAGCATGCCCGTCAGTACCGCCACAGCGGTGTTTAAACCACGGGATTCTATGAATAGGAAGAATGTCACCTTCGACACGCTGACATTTGACCGGCCCGGGACCTATACCTATATCATGGCCGAGACGGCACAGGAATTGGAAGGGTTCACCTTCGACGACAGGACATATGAGGTGCAGATCACCGTCTCGAACGACGGCGCTGCCGTAACGCTGGATGGTGTGGCTCAGCCTCAGACGGCCCTCACGGACAATAAGTATACCTTCGATCTGAGCGACAAGGCGAGCTTTACCAACACGTATACTCTCCCGATGCCCCCGAAGCCGGTCACCGTGAAGCTGGGCGCTGAGAAGCTGCTGGACGGGGATCCTGCAACGAAATCCGGCCAGTTCACCTTCCACTTGTGGGGCGACAATGACGTGAACCAGACCGCGGAGAATGATGAGGCGGGCGATATCCTGTTCGAATCCATCAAATACACCGAGAAAGGCATGTATACCTATTCCCTCCTGGAGGTAGCCGGGAAAGGCAATTTTGTGTATGACAGGAACGTCTATAAGATCAAGGTGACGGTGGATGAGGTTCAGAGCGCGACGGAGTCGGGAACCGAGCTGCAGGTTACGTCAGTGACGGCGAACAACGTGCCGGTGAACTTGAAGGTGACGTCGGCTGGTGTGTCGTTCTATGACTTGGCGACTTTTGAGAATGAAACCATGACGATCTCGTCCAATCAGGTGTATATCAGGGGCACGAAGATGTTCGTTAATGGCGAGGATGTAACCGTGACATTCACTTATGAGCTGAAAGCCTCGACCGGTTCGAACGCTGTGAAGATTCCGGTCAAGACGGCGAGTCCGGCACAGGCGAGCCCGGCACAGGCGAGTTCATCACAGGCGAGTCAAGCCACAGGTGAACCTAACACAGGTGAGCCCGGCATAAACTCCAAATCGGGTTTCATGTCCATTAATACTGAGGATGTACCCTTGCCGCAAGATACAATGGCGACGACAAATGGCAGCGGAACATTCGAGTTTGGTCCCATCGAATTCACGGAGGCGGGGACATATACCTACATTGTGTCCGAGGTGAAGGGTGCCGACCCCGATGTCTATTATGACGACGCGCAGTATAAAATCACTTTCAATGTGAACGAAGATTCCAGCAGTGGTGGTCTGCTCGTTGAATCGCCCATTATCTCGGTCGACGGCAAAGAGTCTGGCTCCATCCTGTTCCTTAACACGGTCATCAGCAAGACTGGGAATGAGAGCGGAAGAGTCGAGGTGGGCGATACGCTCACTTACAATGTGAGCTGGGCCAACTTCTCCAGGGAAAGGTCCAAAGTCGAGGTCAGAGATTTGTTTGACCCCGGCGTGAATTTCAAGTCGGCGCGCTTCACGGGTGCATTTCCGGAAGACTTTACCCAGGAGAATAACTTGTACATCTGGACCTTTAATAATCAGGATCCCGGCGATGCCGGTTCCATAGAGATCAAGACCGAGGTGAACGAAAAGGCGCAGGTGGGCTGGGAGTACACTTCCTCTGACGGTATCCTTAGTGGTAAGACCGGTGCGGACGAAGAAAACGAAAACGCCGTGGTGTATAACCAAGCCTGCGTGATGTGCGTGTTCAATGGTATGCCCATCAAGAAGCTGACACAAACTATTTCCAACCGCGTGAAGATCCCGAGCAAGACGGGCAGTCTGACCATATCCAAGATCGTTGTCGATGAAACAGGCGGTGCGCTGGATGCGGATACATTTACTTTCACAGTGCAGGTGGATGACGCCAATGGGTCTTATAAAGCTGAGGGCAATACCGAGACGGACAACAATGTGGATTTTACGAACGGTTCGGCGACAGTCACCCTCAGGCATGGTCAGAGCGTCACCATCAAGGGCCTGCCCGAGAACGCGAACTATAGGGTGACCGAGGAAGAAGCGACGGGCTATACCACCACTGCCAGCGACGCCTACGGGAAAATCATCGCCGACAGGACAATGATATCAACGTTCACCAATACGAAGACCCAGGAACCGTCTCCCGGAACAGGCAGTCTGGCGATATCCAAGACCGTCACCGGCGACGGCGGTGAGCAGGACAGGGAGTTCCACTTCGAAGTGGAGATGCCCGGCGCTGCGGACAATACTTACAGCGGCGTGTCTTTTGAAAACGGCCGCACGACGCTCACACTCAAGAGCGGCGAGCACAAGACCATCGAGGGCCTGCCTGCCGGTGCGAGTTACACGGTGACCGAGAAAGAGGCCAACACGGATGGCTATACCACCAGCTCTGTCGGCGCTGAGGGTACAATTCCCGCAGACGGTACGGTGCAGGCGGCGTTCACCAACGACAAGCCGTCGTCTCCCAGCTCAGGCGGCGAGCCCGGCCCGGGCGGTGATGAACCGGGTCCCACGGATCCGTCTGTAGATCCCCCCAGCCAGGATCCGGACGCGCCTACCAGCCCCAGCCAGGACCCGGATGCGTCTACCAGTCCCAGCCAGGATCCGAACGTTCCTGCCAGCCCCAGCCATGACTCGGGTTCGGCGTCTGGCTCCGGCCAGAATCCGGGTGCGACGGTCAGTCCGGCGCCCAGCCCGGATTCCCATGCCGCCTCCGCGCCGGGAAGCACCGACAAGCCCTTGTACCTCCTCGGGCCCGGCGGCACCAGTGGCAGCGGCGGTTCCGGCGGCGCCACGGCGCCCGTTACAGGGGACAATACTCCGATCCTGCCATTGCTGCTGCTATTGATCGTATCCGGCGTCTGTATGGTAGTGATCCTGAGAAAGAAAAAGGATATTGATTCATAAGAAAAGCGCGGTGGATAGCATAGTTTACTATCCACCGCATCAAAGAAGGCATGCGTAAAGGCGCGTGAGATATTTCCTTGACTTTCCCGGGAAAGTCTGCTATAGTCTGGAATGTGGAACGAGAAGATTCAGGAATCTGTCTTGAAGCTTCTCGTTTTTTTCGGAGGAACGACAGAAAGGATTTTGGAAGGATTTTATGGAAACAATCAGATTCGAAGATTTAGGAATTGACAGCAGGATCCTGCGGGCGGTGACGGAGATGGGCTTTGAGGCGGCGACGCCGATTCAGGCGCAGGCGATTCCGGTGCAGATGGAAGGACATGACATTGTGGGACAGGCGCAGACCGGTACCGGCAAGACGGCGGCGTTCGGCATTCCGCTTTTGCAGAAGGTAGATCCGGCGGAGAAAAATATCCAGGCGATGATCCTCTGTCCCACCAGAGAGCTGGCGATCCAGGTGGCGGAGGAGCTGCGCCGCCTGGCGAAATATATGCACGGCATAAAGGTGGCGCCGGTCTACGGCGGCCAGGATATTACCCGGCAGATCCGCAGTCTGAAGGACGGGGTGCAAATCGTGGTCGGCACGCCGGGACGCGTTATGGATCATATGCGGCGGAAGACGATCCGCTGCGATCACATTCATACGGCAATCCTGGATGAAGCGGACGAGATGCTGGATATGGGATTTCTGGAGGACATGGAGACCATTTTAGGGGAACTGCCGGAGGAGAGGCAGACGCTGATGTTTTCGGCCACGATGCCCATGGAGATCCAGCGGATCGCGGCGAATTTCCAGAAGGATCCGGTGCTGGTGAAGGTAGTTAAGAAGGAGCTGACCGTGCCGGAGGTGACCCAGTATTATTATGAGGTGCGGCGTGACACCAAGGTGGAGGTCATGTGCCGTCTTCTGGATATGTATTCGCCGAAGCTTTCCATGGCGTTCTGCAATACGAAGAAGCAGGTGGACGATCTGGTCGGCGCGCTTCAGGGCCGCGGGTACTTTGCGGAAGGGCTTCACGGCGATCTGAAGCAGATGCAGCGGGATCAGGTTATGAACCGGTTCCGCACCGGCAAGACCGAGGTGCTGGTAGCCACGGACGTGGCGGCCCGCGGCATCGATGTGGGGAATGTGGAGGCGGTCTTTAATTACGATATTCCGCAGGACGACGAATATTATGTCCACCGGATCGGGCGGACTGCCCGCGCCGGACACGCGGGGATCGCGTTCAGCTTCGCGGTGGGGCGCGAGGTGTATAAGCTCAGGGATATTCAGCGGTACTGCAAGACGAAGATCATTCCCCAGCCGATTCCGTCGCTGAACGACATCACGGCGATCAAGGTGGACAAGATCATGGAGCAGGCGGAGGAGCTGATCCGTGATACGGACCTGAGCGATATGATCGACATGGTGGAGCGGAAGCTTCTGGAAGGCGAGTATACGTCCATGGATGTAGCAGCGGCGCTTCTGAAGATGTCCATGGGAGAGGAAAATGAAGACATCTCCGACAGCGGCATTCTGCCGAGATCCCTGGATGATCTGGACCGGCGCGGCAGCAGGGGCGACCGCGGCGGGGATCGTTACGGAAGATACGGACGCGGCAGCGATGACCGCGACCGGTATGGACGCGGCGGCCGGTACGGGCATGATGACCGTTACGGGGACGGACGTGCCAGAGGCG
Source organism: uncultured Lachnospiraceae bacterium (assembly GCA_947588005.1). Taxonomy (GTDB): domain Bacteria; phylum Bacillota; class Clostridia; order Lachnospirales; family Lachnospiraceae; genus UBA3402. The sequence continues at coordinate 15,010 of CANPYE010000015.1, forward strand.
GTCGGGATTATGGCCGTGACGGCTGGGACGACCGTCGGGGCGGCCGTGATGAGCGGTACGGAAGCCGCGGCGACGGCTATGGAGACGGCCGATATGAGCGCCGGCGCGAGGGCGCGGATGAAATGGTCCGTCTGTTCATCAACATCGGCAGGGATCAGAATGTAAAGCCCGGTGATATTCTCGGCGCTATCGCGGGCGAGAGCGGCATTTCCGGAAGGGTCGTGGGCAGTATCGATATGTTCGACGCCTATACATTTGTGGACGTACCTCAGGAAAGCGCCCGGCTGGTCATGAAAGCCATGAAGAACGCTAAGATCAAAGGAAAGAGCGTACGGATGGAGGTAGCGCACTGAGAAGGCGCGGCTTGAAAGGAAGGGAGCATAAATATGGACAAGGGTTCACAGAAAAAACCGCAGAAGAAATTAAAAAAGACGCAGAATGGCAGCGGAATCGTTATCCTGTGCGCGGTGATCGCCGCGGTGGTCGCGGTTCTTCTTATGGTGTTCGTGGCCAGGGGCCTGGGACGCTCCGCCGGGCTATATGACGAGACGACAGGAGACGGGGCGGTTTCCGGAAACGAAAGCATGGCCGAAGCGGGGGCGGATGCAGACGGCGGCGCGGCGGAAGGAGCAGAGATCAGCGGCGCGGCGGCGATCGAGAATCCGATTTATGCGGATATTACCGTTGAAGGCTACGGAACGATCACGGTTGCGATGGACGCGGCGGCCGCGCCTGTGACGGTTCTGAACTTTATTACACTGGCGGAGGACGGCTTCTACGACGGACTGACCTTCCATCGGATCATCGACGGCTTCATGATGCAGGGCGGCGATCCGGAGGGGACCGGCCTCGGCGGATCGGACGAGACGATCTTGGGTGAATTTGCGGCAAACGGCTATGACAATCCTTTGTCCCATACCCGGGGCGCGATTTCCATGGCCAGGTCTCAGGACTATAACAGCGCCAGTTCGCAGTTTTTCATTGTCCAGTCCGACAGTACGTATCTGGACGGACAGTACGCTGCGTTCGGCTATGTGGCTTCCGGCATGGAATATGTGGATCAGATCTGTAAGGACGCGAAGCCCACGGACGACAATGGAACCATTGCGAAGGAAGATCAGCCGGTGATTACGTCGATCGTGATCCGGCAGGAGTAATGTGTGCAGGGAATGGATGAAAACTACAGCAGGCCGCGGCCTTATGCGCGGCCTGCTTACGATGGCTGAGTGGTCAGTGGATGCATTGCAGACAGAGATCGAGGCTGATTCAGAAAGGAGACCGTTACTATGATCATACAGAGTACCCGTGTCTGGCAGGCAGGCCAGTTTATCCCGGCGCAGCTGGATGTGCGGCGGGGGCGGATCGAAGCGGTATACGCGTATGGCGCGAAAAAGGCGGACGCGGATTACGGAGATAAACGTATCGTTCCGGGGTTCATTGACATCCACACCCACGGCGCATACGGTTTTGATACCAACGACGGTGAGCCGGAAGGTCTCCGCGAATGGATGCGCCGGATCCCGGAGGAAGGCGTCACGTCGATTCTTCCGACCACTGTGACCCAGGTACCGGATGTTCTCACGAAAGCGGTGGAGAACGTGGCGTCGGTTGTTGAAAATGGTTACGAGGGCGCCGAGATCCTAGGGATCCATTTTGAAGGACCGTATCTGGACATGGAATATAAAGGGGCCCAGCCGCCGGAGGCCATCGCGAAGCCTTCGGCGGAGCAGTTTCAGAGGTACCAGGAGGCGGCCCGCGGGCTGATCCGCTATATAACGCTGGCGCCGGAGCGAGACGAGGATTTTGCTCTGACCCGGTACTGCAGTGCACATGGCGTGGTGGTCAGCATGGGACATTCGTCGGCGACCTACGAGCAGGCGCTTCTGGGTATCGCCAACGGCGCCATGTCCATGACCCACGTCTATAACGGCATGACCGCCTACCATCACCGCAAGCCAGGGCTGGTGGGGACGGCCCTGCGTGTCCGCGACATCTATGGCGAGGTCATCTGCGACGGATGCCATTCCCATTTGGCGGCTCTGAATAATTTCTTTACCGCCAAAGGCCGCGATTACGCGATTATGATCACCGATTCCCTGCGGGCCAAGCACTGCCCGCCCGGAGGCGAGTACGATCTGGGCGGCCATCCGATTGAGATCCGGGAAAATGGCCTGGCATATCTGAAGGGCACGGACACGATTGCCGGAAGCACCCTGCATATGAACCGGGGGCTTAAGCTTCTGGTGGAGGAGGCCATGGTGCCGTTCGACGCGGCGCTTAATTCCTGCACGCTGAATCCGGCGCGCTGCCTGGGCGTGGCCGGCCGGAAAGGCCGTCTGGCGGCCGGGTGCGACGCGGACATCGTGGTTCTGGAAGACAATTATGATGTGTGCCGGACGTATTGCCGGGGAGCGGCGCGGCTGTGAATGTGCAAGATGCCGCGGCGTTGCGCAGATGTGAGCAGGCAAGAGCCGATGGAAGTTTGCGGCTCCGCCAGAGGGCAGGACTTTTGTGAAAATAAAATGGGAGCAGTTCATCCGGCTGCTGATACTGCTATGCAGATTATATACCGAGAGCATTGCGATAATCCTCTCGGTATTTTTTTGGCGTTGTTCCGTATCTTTTCTGAAAAGAGCTGTAGAAATAGGTCTGATTTGAAAAATGCAAAGTATCGCAGATTTCATTTACCGGCATATCTGTGCTTTGGAGCAGATCAGCCGCTTCTTTCAGGGAGATGGAAAGCGCAAGCTGCTTAATGCTGTAGCCGGAATGCTTTTTTACGATACGATTGAGGTAGGAGCCGCTGTACGACAATGCGGCTTCAAGCTCTTCTCTGGAAATATGCCCGTGATGGCTTTGGATCTGGTTGCGGATGGCCTGAAACAGCGCTGTCTCCGCATCGGTGCCGAGATTTAACGGGACGATATGATAATGTGAGGAATTGGACAATTCACACAAAATCTGCATAAGTATGCTTTTCACAATGTAGGTGGAACCGACTGCAGGATTCGCCATCTGTCTGGTCAGGCTGTCAAAGAGATCATACATATATTGTCTGGTATCCGGATCATTTTCTGTTGGGATGAAATCGATATATTCTTTCCGGAGAGAATAGGACTGTCCGGGCAGATTCAGGTTGCTCTTGAAAAAATGCTCTGCCAATTGATTCATATAGTCATGTTCAATCTCAAAATAATAATTGTTCATATCAGACAGCAAGGCTTTTATAAATGGAAGGGAAAGGCGCAAAAACAGAGCGCGAAAATCGGTAGAATATTCCTCCTGATGACTGATGAAACAGTTTAAGAGGCAAAGACTGCCGGCCGGGTACAAATGACGCTCAGCTTCAATTTGCTGATACATGGTGCCGGATATGGCATAGATCAGTTCAAAATAATCATGGTAGTGAAGCTGCTGGTAATTGATTGGGTTATCAGAATCATCAGCTTTGAATGTAACTGAATAACAGGTATCAGGATTAATAAACGTAAAAATACAATTATTTTCCTTGTCATCCGGATGAAAGGTTTCAAATATGATGTCCGGGGCGCTTGTCGAATCAGCGGCCGGTGTCCGGCTCATGACGCGAATGTTCATACTGTCTGCTTTCATACTGATTGGAGAAACAGAAATGTTTTTGTTCAGCATATCACGGATAACTCCTTTCACATGTTTGGCTCATTTCTGATAGTATTATAGCAGATTACGGTTGTTTTTGCCATTGGAATATCAAAAATAAAACTATAAACTAAAGATATCAGCATTTTGACAGTCGAAATGCAGCGCAACGAAACAACACAACGAAGCAGCATAACGAAATGGAAGGAGGAAGAATGAGTGAGGAAACTTGATTTTTGCAAGGACTGGTCATTTGGTAGAGCAGACAGCGGAGAAATGAAAAATGTGACCCTTCCGCATGACGCAATGCTTGGGGAGGAACGTCTGCCGGACAATCCGAGTGGTTCCGGAGGGGCATATTTTTCAGGCAATGCCTACCTGTACGAAAAATCCTTTGAAGTACCGCTGGAGTGGCGTGATAAAAAGGTCATTTTTCAGTTTGAGGGAATCTATCAGACGGCTGTTATTTATCTGAACCACCAGGAGGCCGGAAAAGTATTCAACGGGTACACAATAGCAGAGATCGATGCGGATCCATTTTTGCAGTATGGAAGTCAGAATCTGATCCAGGTCGAGGTGGACAATCGGAACCAGCCGAACAGCCGCTGGTACAGCGGAGCGGGAATTTACCGTCCGGTACGGATTTATCTGGCAGAAAAAGACGGAATGAAACTTCATGGTGTAAAGATCAGAACCGTTTCCTATAGTCCGGCTCAGATCGAAGTATCGGTATCGGCAGGCAGGGGAACGCCTGAGATCACGATCCTTGACGGAGCGAGTGAAGTCGCGAAGGCAAGAGGAAACCGCGTGACCATCGATATCCCGGATGCGAAGCTGTGGAGCGACGAGACGCCGAATCTGTATACCTGTCATGTGGAGTTACATGAAGAAGGACTGGATGATGTCTGGGAGGAGACATTCGGCATCAGAAAGCTGGAATGGTCTCCGGAAGGTTTCTTCGTAAACGGAAGAAGCGTACTGCTTCGCGGAGGCTGCATCCATCATGATAATGGTCTTCTGGGCGCCTGCGGGTACGAGGAAGCGGAATGGCGCAAGGTCCGGCTCATGAAAGAACAGGGCTTTAATGCGATCCGTTCTTCCCATAATCCATGTTCCCAGTCTATGCTGGAAGCCTGTGACGCATTGGGAATGTATATGATGGATGAAACATGGGACATGTGGTACCGTCACAAAACAAAATACGACTATGCCGCTTTCTTCCGGGACAATTTCAAATCAGATCTGCATACGATGGCAGATAAGGATTTTAATCATCCGTGCGTGATCTTCTATTCAATTGGAAACGAGGTCAGCGAACCCGCGTCGGAAGAAGGTCTGGCGGTCGAGAAAGAAATGATCGAATATCTGCATACGCTGGATTCGGACCGGGCCGTGACGGCGGGTCTCAACCTGACGATTATTGCCAACGCGGCAAAGGGCGAACAGCTCTACGACGGAGAAGGCGGAATGAATGCCGGAGAATCCAACGCCACGGAAATGCCCAAAATGGACAGCGCAATGTTCAATCAGCTTGCCCAGCAGATCGGTATCGGAATGAATCATGCGGCAGACAGCGACGAGGCGGATGCGGCCGTCACTCCGGCCATAGAACTTCTGGACATCGCCGGATACAATTACGCTTCCGGGCGCTACCCGCTGGAAGGGGAAAAACATCCGGGCCGCATCCTTTTCGGCAGCGAGACATTTCCGCAGGATATCGGTCAGAACTGGGAAATGGTGAAGAAGTATCCCTATATTTTCGGCGATTTCATGTGGACTGCCGTTGATTACATAGGCGAAGCCGGTATCGGGGCGTGGTCGGATTCTGCGGATGCGATGGGCTTTGGAAATCCGTATCCATGGCTGCTGGGCGGAGCGGGCGTGATCGACCTTTTAGGCAATCCCGACGGACAGGCTTTGTATGCGAAGACGGTGTGGGGATTGTCCGACGTTCCCCTGATCGCGGTCAGGCCGGTCAATTTGTCGGATGAAACCACGACCCGTTCGGTATGGCGCGGAACCAACGCTTTTCCGTCATGGTCGTGGAGAGGCTGCGAGGGAAGACAGGCGCTGGTGGAAGTGTATGCGGAAGGTACGGAAGCAGAGCTGATCATCAACGGAAAAACCGTAGGAAGAAAGAAGCTGGAAGCGAAAAAGGCTTGTTTTGATACGGTCTATGAAGCAGGTGAAATAGAAGCGGCGGCTTATGACGAAAACGGAACGGAGATCTCACGGAGCAGACTGACATCGGCAGAGGGAGAACTGCATATCCGTATCAGCCCTGAAACAAAGGCTGTAAAGGGAAAACTATTATACGTAAATATCAATATTTGCGATGAAAAAGGCGTTGTGGAAAGCAATGCGGATCAGAAAATGCGTATTTCTGTTGAGGGCGGCGAGCTGCTTGCATTCGGAAGCGCGAATCCGCGGACGGAAGAGTCTTATCTGTCAGGCGAATTTACCTCTTTCCATGGAAGAACCCAGGCGGTGATCCGCGTCGGAAATGAGGAAAAACTGAAAATTTGCGTAACAACAGAGAAGGAACAGGCTGAAGCTTCATTTGAGATTGCAGAGAAGTGATGAAAAGATAACTCGTGAATCTAAAATATAGTACTTGAAGTACTCGAACTGAAGCAAAACCAGTTATACGAGGAGGATAACGAAAATGGAGAAAACGAAAACCAATAATCCTGAGAAAGTATCTTTGGGGAAATCTTTATTGTGGAATACCAGACCGCTGTCTTTTGGCGCGGTGACGATCCTGATGGGTTACCTGTCTATGTTCTGTACGGATATGCTGCAGATGCCCGCGGCCCTGGTAGGAACCCTTTTGATGGTAAGTAAGATCTTTGACGGCGTCACCGATCTGATTGCGGGATATATCGTTGACAACACCAAAACGAAGCTTGGAAAAGGAAGACCGTATGAGCTGTGCCTGATCGGCGTGTGGGTTTGTACGTTCGCTCTGTTTGCGTCCAATGTCGAGTGGAGTATGGCTATGAAATCTGCATGGCTGCTGATCATGTATACTCTGATCTGGTCTATTTTCGGCACCATGCTGAACGCGGCAGAAACGCCCTATATCATCAGGGCGTTCGGCGATCCGATCGCAGTAACGAAAGTATCGGCGATCGGCGGAGTCTTTATCACGCTTGGATGCATGGTCGTATCGATCTCTCTTCCTATGGTGATCGGAACACTTGGAACGACAGTCGCAGGCTGGAGAAAGATCATTGCCATGTACGCGGTTCCGCTTCTGATCATTGGTTTTCTTCGCTTCCTGACGATTCGTGAAGTATTTGTGCCCGAGCAGGATGTGAAAGGCGAAAAAGTTACGATAAAGGATATCCTTACGGTATTAAAGAGCAATCGCTATATCTGGCTCCTTGCCATTGTATCGATGATTCCGCAGACCATTTCCGGAATGGGCGCCAACACCTATTACTTCAATGTTGTGGTAGGAGATATCACCAAGCTTTCCGCGATGTCGATGATGGGCCTTGTGTCCACATTGTTCATCCTGTTTTTCCCGGCCATGATGAAGAAGCGCTCGGCTATGGACCTGATCGGCATTTTTTCAGCAATCGGCGTGGCTGGATATATTATGGTCTTCTTCGCAGGCAGTAATATGATAGCGCTTATCGTTGCATTCTTTTTAAGCGGGCTTGCTGCTTTACCGGCGTCCTATATGCGTTCTCCGATCATTATGGATGTTGCGGAATACAACGAGAGACACGGACGCCCCAGAATGGAAGCAACCCTGGCTGCCGCAACAAACTTTACGGTTAAGGTCGGACAGGCATTAGGTGCGTTCTTATTAGGAATCATACTGAGCGCGGGCGGATATGACGGCGCGCTTGCGGTACAGCCGGACAGCGCGGTCATGAGTATTCGTGTACTCAACAGTTTCATTCCGGCCGCGCTGATGCTGCTCTCCTTTATCTGCGCAGTTGCGTATCGCCCGCTGGATGCATTCTTGAAAAAAGAGAGGGAAAAATAAGCTGCAGGAATGACAAGGGAGGGTTATAGCTATGGATATGATGGAACAGATGCAGGAAATCATGAAGAAACCTTTGGTTTTACCATACCCGGAGCACCTTGCGGTAACAAGGGAAATAGCCGCTGACGGGATCGTTCTGTTGAAGAATGAGGAAGAAATTCTTCCGCTGAAAACGAAAACGGTCGCTTTATTCGGCGCCGGCGCAGTTGACACGATATCCTGCGGGATCGGCAGCGGCTATATTTCCGCCCCTCATGTAGTGACTGTTAAGGAAGGTCTGGAAAATGCCGGATTTTCCATAACGTCAGAGGAGTGGCTGGAACGATTCTCCGGAGAAAGCAAGAAGGCAAATGAGGAAGATACCACATTGACTCCGCTGGACCGGATCTGGAGCGGAAGAAGGATCCTGATCGACGATGTTCCGATTACAGATACCGATCTGGCGAGAGCGAAGGAAGCCGATACGGCGATCTATGTGATTCGCAGAAACGCGGGAGAAGACGACGACCGCAAAGCGGAAAAGGGCGACTACTATCTGACGGACAGAGAGGAAGAAAACATCAGAATAATAACACAGAACTTTGAGAATACGGTTGTCGTGTTCAATACCTGCGTCATGGATGCAACCTTTTTGGATACCATTCCGGGAATTAAGGGAGCCGTACTGATGGGGCTTGCCGGAAATGAGTGCGGAAATGCATTGGCTGATATTCTGTCAGGAACATGCAGTCCCTGCGGAAAACTGACCGATACATGGGCAAAAAAATATGAAGACAATCCGGCAAGCGCCGCCTTTGGGCGCAATGACGGCAATTCGCTTCAGGAAGACTACACGGAAGATATCTATGTCGGGTATCGGTATTTTGACAGTTTTGGGATTGAACCGCTGTTTCCGTTCGGATACGGTTTAAGCTATACGACATTCCGGATCCAGGCAAAGAAGCTCATTGCCGACTGGAAGGAGATTTCTGTCGAGGTTGAGGTTGTCAATACCGGCAATGCATCCGGCAGGGAAATCGTGCAGCTGTATGTTACAGCCCCGGAAGGAAAACTAAGCAAACCATTCCAGGAGTTAAAAGCGTTTGGAAAAACAAAAACGCTTGCGCCCGGCGAATCCGAGACGATGATCCTCCGTCTGCCGACAGAATCTTTGTCTTCCTACGACGAGACGAGAGCGGCGTTCATCATGGAGCCGGGGGATTATTTGTTCCGGATCGGAACAGACAGCCATCATACCAAGGCGGCCTATGTGGTGAGAATAGAAGGGGAAGCCGTTTTACGTCAGGTTCGGAACGAGATCGTACCGGATCATGCGATGGAGCTGTTAAAAGCGCCTAAGCGAAGTGATCTGCGTGATATGGTTCCTAAGGGTACGGATCTTGCGGGGGTGCTTTCGGAGTGCTTTGCCGGGCATGCGCCGGACGTCGTTTTGTCCGCAGCGGACTGCGTGACGATCGACGGAGCGTGCAAAACCAGAGAGGCAGATCAGATCCATAAAAGACGGTTTGCCGGAGTCAAGCCTGCCGGCGATGCAACCTTATTGGATGTAAAGAACGGAACGGTCTCAATGGATGCGTTTGTGGCGTCGCTGGAACCGGAAGTGCTGATGCGTCTGATCACAGGCGCCGCGAATGAGACGCCGTATGAGACAGCAGACCGCCTTCACAAGGAGATCAAGCCGTTAGAAGCCCCGATCTCCTCCGGTTCTACCACATCGCTTTTTGTATCTACGCTCGGGATTCCGCAGTGGAGAATGACGGACGGACCGGCCGGACTGCATCTTACGATGCTCGGGGCGACCTGTTTCCCGACAGATATTGTGATCGCGCAGACCTGGGATCCGCAGATGGCCGTTCTGATGGGAGAAAGCCTTGCAAAAGAAATGGACTATTATAATCAGGACGTGATTCTGGGACCCGGTATGAATATTCATCGCGATCCTTTATGCGGAAGAAATTTTGAGTATTTTTCGGAAGACCCTGTGATCAGCGGAAAAATGGCGGCAGCCATCACCAAAGGGGTACAGTCTGTCCCGGGCACGTCCGTATCCATCAAGCACTTTGCATGCAACAACCAGGAGGCGGACCGTTTTTCCACAAACAGCACCGTATCGGAAAGGGCGCTGAGGGAAATTTACCTGAAAGGTTTTGAGATCTGTGTGCGCGAAGCAGATCCGCATACCGTCATGTCAAGCTACAATAAGGTGAATGGAATCCATACCTCTTCCAACTATGAGCTGCTGACAGAAGTCCTTCGAGGCGAATGGGGTTTTGGCGGCCTGGTAATGACAGACTGGGGAACGCAAAGTGAAAAAACGGAAGATTATCATGCGGGAAATGATCTCGTCATGGGCGGTTACCGGACAGATACGCTGATGGCCGCTTTGGATGGAAAGAAAGCTGAGTTATCCGATGACGGATATGCGGTCACGCAGGAATTCCCGGTTTACGGCGGATTTGTTACGGAAACGGTGGAAAGATGGAATTCGTTTCATTTATGCGCGGATGGCCCTGACAGGATTACTGTAACCGTGAAGCCCGGGAAGGACTTAAATCCGAAGGTGGCCGAGAAGGTTCAGGAGGGTGTGGCAGAGATAGAAATGCTGGAGGACGGAACAAGAACGGTTACCTATTTCGGAAAGGACCGCGGCCGAATCCTGGATCTTGATGATGTCAGAGCCTGCGCGGCAAATGTATTAATACAAATTATGAACTCTGTTTCATTTATCAGATTGTCTGAAGGGATGACAGAGCAGTAAGAAGGAGCGTATATGAAAAAGCAGGTATATAATCCGTATCTTCCTGCATGGGAGTATATTCCGGACGGCGAGCCCAGAGTGTTTGGCGACAGATTATACATTTTTGGCAGCCATGACCGGTTTGACGGGACGGAATACTGTGAGAATGATTATGTCTCATGGTCGGCGCCGGTCGATGACCTTTCAGACTGGCGGTATGAAGGGACTATTTTCAGAAAAGAGCAGACGCCATGGAATACCAAAAACGAACCGTACTATGCGCCGGATGTGGTTCAGGGAAACGACGGGAGATACTATCTCTACTATTTCGTGGCCAACAGCAGTATCATATCTGTCGCGGCTTGTGACACTCCTGCCGGAAAGTATGAGTATCTCGGCGATGTTCATATGCCGGATGGACACCCGTACGGATCCAGGCCGGAAGAGTGGTTTACATTTGATCCCGGCGTTCTGGTCGATGATGATGGTCGGATCTGGCTATATACGGGAAGCGGTCAGGACTCCAACGGACAATACGGCCACGAGATAAAAGGGTGCTTTGTCCTGGAACTGGCACAGGATATGCTTACGATCATCAGTGAACCGAAGGTGGTGCTTCCTGCGAACTGGACGAGAGAAGAGCCGAATTTCTTTGAGGGGGCATCGATCCGTCACATTGGCGGGTGGTATTATCTGGTATATCCCGCAACCGATTTAACAGGCTTGAATTATTCCATAAGTGAGTACCCGGATCGTGATTTTGTGTATAAGGGCAGGATTCATTCCACCAGCGATATCGGATTTGAGGGACGCAAATTATTGGATTGCACCTATCCGATCGGCAATAATCATGGCGGTCTGGTGTGTGTGAAGGGGCAGTGGTATATTTTTGACCATCGAATGACAAATGGATCTCAGTGTAACCGGCAGGGAGTGGCGGAGCCTGTATGGATCAAAGCGGACGGTACGATTGAAATGGTGGAATCGACCAGCTGTGGATTGAATAATGGCCCATTAAGAGGACGGGGAAAATATCCGGCATACATATGCTGCAATCTTGTCGGAAGAAAAATGTCTGATTTTCGGAATCTGGCCGAATGTCCCAAAGTCACACAGTCGGGAAAAGACTATGATCCGCCGGAGGACGCAGGTTATGAGGTGACCGCTGATACGGAATTGAATGCGCCCTATTCCTATATCTCCGATATTACGGATGGCTGCGAGATCGGATACAAGTATTTTGATATGACCGATACGACTTGTCTGAAGCTTGAGACGCGGTCTGCAAAAGGAAAGATTCAGATTCTGGATCGATTGGACGGGAAAGTGATCGCAGAAAAAGAGTTAAAAGAAGGGAAAGAGTGGACGGAAACAGAAATCGTATTTGAACCGGGCCGGATCATTGCCGGTCGGACAGGCGGCGATATCAAGAAATGTCCGCTGTTCTTAAGATATCTGGGAGCGGGGAGTATGGATTTATTGAGCTTTACGCTGGGGTGATTGAAGGGGCTGCTGCAAATCAGTGAATATCTGCAGCAGCCCGACATTTATTTCCATGCAGGCAGAGCGCCAGTAGCGCCCTGTTCGCAGCAGTTCTATTTCCACCCATCCGGCAGATACGCCATCGTACCCGCAATCATATCATCCACCAGTTTCTTCACATCCGCCTCCGCGGCGCGTCCCTTCACCAGTGGATCATTTAAGAACGCTTCATAGACCAGATCCCGGTCGCAGGTCAGCGCTGCCCGAAGCGTCCGCTCGTGGTTCTCAACATGGGGCATGACCAGCGCCCGCACATTTTCCGGAATCTCGCCCGCCGCGACGGGGCGGATGGAATCCCGGCTGAATACCGCGTTGGTCTCCACAACGGCGTCCGCGGGCAGATTCGGGATCTGCAGGGCAGTGTTGGGGATATTTACGTTGCTGATCACCCGGTCCAGGCCGCAGAGGGCGCGGATCAGGGAAATGCCTTCCTCGCCGGTGGGCTTCAGATCCAGTTCTTCTTCGCCGCTTACCAGCCGGCGGCTGCGCGCAAGCCTGTTCTTCAGGTCTTCCTTGCGCCATGACACCGGCGTCAGGCCGAATTTCCAGCTCTTTACGGTCTCCGGATCCTTCAGATACTCGCCGCCCGGCATGAATTCGGCCAGATGGCGGTCGCCTGCCGCGGCGATCAGGCCGTAACGCTTGAACAGGTCGAATTTCACCCGGTGGGCGCAGTTGAAGGTGCTGTTCATCCAGTTGTTGTCCGCCTGGCCGAAGCCTTCCTCATAATGGGAATCCACATACTGCCGGTAGACCGGGAAGAGGTCGATGCCCTTGTAGGAAGCCGCATCGAACCATGTGAAATGGTTGATGCCCAGCACATTAATGATGATATCGCTGCGGTCGATATGCTCCAGGCCAAGGGTCTCCTCGCAGATGCCCGCCAGAACCTTCTGGGTGCCGAACACCTCGTGGCAGCAGCCGAAAGCCTTGATTTGCGGAAATACATGGTACAGCGTCTTCACGCACAGGGACATGGGATTCGTGTAGTTGATGACCCAGGCTTTCGGTGAATACGCCTTGATGGCTTCGGCAATCTCCACGAACATGGGGATCGTGCGCAGCGCGCGGATGATACCGCCGGGGCCGGCCGTGTCGCCAACAGACTGGTAGATGCCCAGCCGCTCCGGCAGGTGCACGTCGGATTCCATCTCGTCGAAGGTGCCCGGCAGGATGGAAATGACGACGAAATCTGCGCCGCTCAGTGCGTCCTTAAGCGTCGGAACCGTCTTATACTCCCACTTGCCGGCCGCGTCCGGGCGGGCGGACAGGTGATTGCCGATGATCTCGTTGTTTTTCGCCGCCTGCTCGTCGATGTCGTAGAGGCGGACGGTGCCGCTCAGGGAATCATTTCTCGCCAGATCCGTCATAAATGTCCACGCCCATCCGCGGGAACCGCCGCCGATGTAGGCGACCTGCAGGCCTGTGATTCTGTCGTTTGCGTATTTCATGATAAATGTCCTCCTTTTGACTGCCGCTTCCGGTGCTGGGGTCCGTTGGTTCGCTAAAGCTCTGGTCTATTGGTCTATCGGTCTATTGGTTCATTGGAGTTCTGATTCACCGGCCGATTTTTTTGCTGAAGCTCTGGTATAACGATCCAGTGGCCCGTTGTAGTCTCGGTTTCGCGGCTGATTTGTTTTCCATCTGGACATAGCATACTACAAGATAGTATAATATTCTTATAGAATCGGGCATAAAAATCACAAATTCGTACTTTTGGCTATTAATCGTTAGCCCAGAAGGCAGATAGCAGGTCAAAATATTTTCGGAGAAGATAGATAGTAAGAGGAAGCGGTTGGAGAAAAAGTCAGAAACAGAAAAGGCGGATAATCGTGTGCCAGACAGTTTCATAACGAATGTGAAGAGACCGGGTTATGAATCGGGTGGACGTGCAGGCGTCTGCGGGAAGGAGGCTAAGATGGATCAGATTTTATTCAGCGGTGAAATGGAGGGCCTGTCCGCGGAGCAGGTCGTCCGCGACGCGGGATTTTCCATGGCGACCCGCCATTTCCACGCCACCTATGAATTTTACTATCTCGTAGAAGGCGAGAGATATTATTTTGTGGACAATGAAACCTATCTGGTGAAAGCCGGAGACGTGATGCTGATCGGCCCCAACCATATCCACAAGACCAGCCAGGCCGGCGCCGCCCGCAACAATCGGATCCTTCTGCAGATCAGCGGGGATATGATGAATCCTTTTCTGGAAAGCTGCGGCCTGGGCAGCATCGAGACGCTGTTCGGCGGCGAGGTGCGGACATTTTCGCTGACGGAGGAGCAGAGGGCCGTCGTGGAAAACACGTGCGGCAGACTGCGCGAGGAACTGGAGAGAAAGCCGCGGGACTATCCGGCCGCTGTCCGGCTGCTGCTGGCGGAGCTTCTGCTGTTTCTGTCCCGCTGCCTGTATTCGCTTGCGCCGGACACGCCGCGCAGGGAGCCACAGACCGCCCGGACCTGGAAACACCAGAAGGTCCATGAAGTGGCTGATTATCTGACCGTTCAGCCGGAGACGGACGAAAGCCTGGAGGAATTGGCGCGCCGCTTCTATGTGAGCAAATCCTATCTGAGCCGTATTTTCAGAGAAGTGACCGGATTTACAGTCAATGAGTACAGGAACGTCAGCCGCATCCGGAAGTCCCAGCAGCTTCTGCGGGATGGGAAACTTTCGGTTACGGAGATCGCGGCGCAGGCAGGGTTCGAGAATCTGACTTACTATGAGCGTGTATTTAAGAAATATACGGATACTACTCCGCTGAAATACCGGAATACGGTGAGAAGTGGATAATGACTTGCTGCAAGATGGCTTGGCGGCATCTTCGTAAGCAGCAGAAAGCGAGTGAAAGAATTTTCGTGAGCGGTAAAAACCGACAGAGAGAATTTCCGCGAATTTTGCTGATCAACAATAGGGATCTCCGCAAATGGCAGAAACTAATAGAGAGAACATCCGCAAATCATAGAAACTGGCATTGACACTGGTTTTTGTTCTGCTATAATCGCATTTAGATGCAGAAAAGTTTCATCAGGCAAAGGAGACAAAGCGTATGCGATATTTATTTCAGGGAGATTCCATCACGGACTGCGGCAGGGGCGATTATAATAATCCCTTCGCCATGGGCATGGGCTATCCCCGTTTCCTGGAGGCGGAGCTGACCTCCGGTCCGGAGGAGAACGTGGTGATGAATTGCGGCATCAGCGGCAACCGGGTCGTGGATCTGCTGGCTCGGTGGAAGAAGGACTGTCTGAATCTGAAGCCGGACGTACTGACGATCCTGATTGGCGTTAATGATGTGTGGCATGAATATGGCGGGCAGAACGGCGTAGATCCGGATCTTTTCGAGGAAGTTTATCGGATCCTGATCCGCGAGACGAAAGCGGCGCTGCCGGATACCCGGATCGTTCTGATGGGCGCTTATGCGACCCACGGAACGGTTACGGATGGGGCCTGGGAGTATTTTGACGGCGGCGTAAGGGCGCGCCGCGAGCGCACCCGGAAGGTGGCGGAGGAGTTCGGCGTGGAGTTCATCGATCTTCAGAAAGCGTTCGACAACGCCCAGAAGGTGATCCCGGCGCAGCGTCTGACTGCGGACGGCGTTCATCCCACGGCGGCTGGGCACCGGCTGATCGCGAAGACGTGGATGGAGAATCTGAAGAAGTGACGAGACGGTTCCCGAGACTTGCGTGTATAATGGTGAGCGGGTATTTTTGTACTGAAGTACATACTGTCAGGCTGGTAACTGGAAACAGTTTGAGAAAATGGTGAACCGGTAAGCCCGGGTCTGTGCGCAAAGACGCGCAGTCATCCCGGGCCTGCCGGTTATTTTGAATCCATTTCCTCAAAGGAGATTAACTGTATATGCGGATTATCTCCGTAACGCGCCCGTACGGCGTCCTGGAATCCATTTCTGGAAAAGACAGCATACCATTTATCCGGATAGGAGAACAACTCGCCCCGCTCCAGGAGTGTTTCTATTATGTCTGTCCCGACCGGTTCGCTGCGCCATTTGCACTCGCCGAACCATGCGGAATGATCCTGTACAGCCATCAGATCGATCTCCTCCTGGCGTTTTTTTACAGGGTTCGGACCCCACCACCGGCCTACGTCGCCGAAGAAGAAGGGGAGCGCTGCGTGGATCTCCGGCAGAAACAGGTATTGCCGGCATATTTCCTCGAAGATGCTTCCCATGAAATCGTTAAGCTGGGGCTTCACCGCCATATAATAAAGGGCTTCGCCCATACCGCTGGCGATAAGGCTCAGATTGGGCCGCACAAAGCGGTACCAGAACAGGAACATATTGTCGGCCAGCCGGTACAGAGTTCTGCGGCTGGCCGCGCTTTCTGTAAATGGCGTCTCCTTGCGGACGATACCGATGGAGATCAGGGAATTCAGCTGGCTGCTGCAGCCGCTGGTCTCCAGACCGGTTCTGGTGGCGATCTCGTTCAGACGGCTGGCGCCGCCGGCGATGGCAGTGATGATGGACTGGTAGGTGGCGGGCTCTCTCAGCTCCTGCTTGAGCAGGTTGGACGGCTCCTCAAAGAGACGGCCGCTCTCGTCGAAGAACAGCCGGACGATATTGTCGTCCACAGACAGACTGGTATCGATCCGCGAGAGGTATTCCGGCACTCCGCCGGTTATTCCATAGAGAACAGCTTGCTCTTCGCTGGAAAAGCCAGGAAGCATGGCTTTTGCCTCAAAATACGTGAACGGCCGCAGCTTAAACTGCGATGTCCGTCTGCCATAAAGGGGACTCTTGTAGCTCAGCACCTGATTCTCCATAAAGCTCATGGAAGAGCCGCAGAGAATCAAAAACAGCTTACTGTCCTTCCAGCGCTGATCGATATGGCTCTGGAGCATGGAGGAAATGGCTGGGTACGAGGCGGCCAGGTACGGATATTCGTCGATGGCCAGTATGATCCTCCGGGTATCGCAGAGCCGGTCGATATAATCGAGCAGCGCCGCGAAATCACGAAATACCGGGGCCGGCGCGCCTGGAACCGGCTGCGGCGCAGAAGAAGGGGAAGTCCCATCGGTCAGCGTCTCTGTAAGCGGAGCGATCTGAGCCATCACCGCTTTCGATAAACCGGCCAGATTATCCTGCGCGGTTCCCTCCACCGCCATATAATAGATGGCCGGTTTATCCTTAAGAAATTCATGAATCAGCGTCGTCTTCCCGATCCTTCGCCGTCCGTAAAAAACAGCGAATTCAAAGGATTCTTTTCGATAGGCCTCTTCTAGTTTCTGAAGTTCTCTGTTGCGTCCGACAAACATAAGTATATGCCTCCTGTTGATGGGCAAGGAGAAATTGCTAATTAACTAATTACTAATTGTACGATTAGTAATTCTGTGATTAGTATATAGCGTATCAAATAAAATGTCAAGCACCATAAAACTATTATATACCCAGATATTAAAAATACAAGCAGGGTGTCACTGGCACCCTGCTTGCATGGAAATACAAAAACCTGCCGGAGTTTTCCCCGACAGGTTTCCTTTTTATTTCCCTTTCGCGGCCTTCAGTGCCGCCGCCGCTTCCTCATCCGCCTTCTCGGTCTTGATCTCCCAGTGGATCAGGAAGGTCAGCGCCGCCCGCAGCGAGATGATGGCCGCCACCACGGCCACCTCGCTTAGCTGCCGTACGATCACGGTTCTTAAGATCTCGCTTCCCAGCTTAAATTCCAGTCCCAGCGCCATCCCCGTCGCCAGGTTCAGCCGGATCTGCGGATTCTTCTTCACGTAATCCAGGATTCCCCGGCACCCGGAGATGATGATGACGAACACGCCGAC
>CANPYE010000016.1 GCA_947588005.1 uncultured Lachnospiraceae bacterium
ATCCGGGAGACCAGCAATATCCCGATCATCATGATGAGCGCCAAGTCCACGGATCTGGACAAGATCCTGGGGCTGGGCACCGGCGCCGACGATTATGTGACGAAGCCGTTTAATACATTGGAGCTGACGGCCCGCGTCAAATCCCAGCTCAGACGGTATACGCAGCTGAATCCCAACAGCACGGCCCGCGAGGCGGAGAAGAACGAGATCGCGATCCGCGGCCTGGTGATCAATAAGGACAACCACAAGGTCACGGTCTTCGACGAGGAGATCAAGCTGACGCCCATTGAGTTCGACATCCTGTATCTGCTGGCGTCGAATCCGGGGAAGGTGTTCAGCACCGACGAGATCTTCGAGCGGGTCTGGAACGAGAAGGTCTACGAGGCCAACAATACCGTCATGGTACATATCCGCCGCCTGCGCGGCAAGATGAAGGAAGATACGAGGGAGAATAAGATCATCACCACAGTGTGGGGGGTAGGATACAAAATTGAGAAATGATATGAGCCGCAGGTACCATACCCGCGTCATTACCAACATCATTTACAGCGCGATTCTGGCCTGCCTGGTGGAAGCGTTCGTGGTTACGAACCTCTCCATGGTGGGCCGTTATGCCGTTGAGAACGGCAAAGAAGGGAGTCTGGCCGCCATGTTCTACCAGCCGGAGGCTCTCATTGTGGTACTGTATCTGATTTTAGGGGTGGCGGTATTCGCGGTTACATTTCTCTTTCTTCAGCGGGACGCCCTGGAATATATCACGAAGATCTCCGCGGCCATGCAGAATATCGCGGCCGGCGATCTGAATACCTCGGTGGAGGTGGTCGGAGACGACGAGTTCTCCGTGATGGCCGCCAATATCAACCGGATGGTGGAGGAGATCCGGGATCTGATGGATAAGGAGCGGGAGTCGGAGCGGACGAAGAACGAGCTGATCACGAATGTGGCCCACGACCTGCGCACGCCGTTGACGTCCATTATCGGGTATCTGGAGCTGCTGTCCGGACCGGTGCAGCTGGAGCCGGAGATGCAGGAGAAATACATAAATATCACCTATACCAAGGCGAAACGTCTGCAGAAGCTGATCGAGGATCTGTTCGGCTTTACGAAGCTGAATTACGGAAAGATCTCCATGCGGGTGTCGCAGGTGGATATCATCAAGCTCTTAAGCCAGCTCCTGGAGGAATTCTACCCGAATTTCATGGAGAAGGAGCTTTCCTATGAGCTGCAGAGCAATGTTCCGTCCCAGGTGATCACCGCGGACGGCAATCTCCTTGCCCGCCTGTTCGATAATCTTTTAGGCAACGCGATCAAGTACGGGGCCGAGGGAAAGAAGATCTTGGTGAAGGTTCACGCCGATGCGGAGTTTGTGACCGTGTCGGTGACGAATTACGGCTATGTGATTCCGCAGGAGGAGCTTCCGCTCCTGTTTGAGAAATTCTACCGGGTGGAGCAGTCCCGTTCCACGAATACGGGGGGTACCGGCCTGGGATTGGCTATCGCCAAGAACATTGTAGAGATGCACGGCGGCACCATCGGCGTGACCAGCGATTTAAGCGGTACGGTGTTTACGGTGAAGCTGCAGGTGAATTTCGATATCAATAAAGAGCATTTCGGGACTCCGGGGGACAGCCATGAATATGAGACGTAAACTATTTGCAGGGCCCATACTGTGTATGCTGGCCCTGTCGGTCGTGTTAACGGCATCGACGGCGAGAGGTGCGGAGCCTGCGCCGGGGCCGGCTGTGACGCCAACGACAGAAGGTGCGGGGGCTGAACCTGCACCGGCTGTGACGCCGGCGGCAGAAGGTGCGAGGTCTGAGTCTGAGCCGGCTGTGGCGCCGGAGGCAGAAGGCGCGGGGTCTGAGTCTGAGCCGGTTGTGGCGCTGGCGGCAGAGGGGGCGGAAGCCGTGTCAACAACAGCAGCGGATGAGAGCGCTGAGGATTCGTCCTCCGCCGTACAGGAAATGCTTTCCGGCCGCGGCCTTTCCATGGATGTGTCCTACGGCTACGACAACCGTGCCAAAGGCGGCAGATATGTGCCGGTGGATGTGACTGTTTATAATCAGAACGGCGCGGAAGTTACGGGGAAGCTGAAGCTTCTGACCATGGAGTCGGATTACGATATCTACCGTTATGAATATCCGGTGACGATCCCGGCGGCGGGTGCGGCTGCGTCTCAGTCCGAGGACCTTGTCGGGGCCGGGAATACCGCGGATTCCGACGCGCCGCACTCCGCCGGCGTTCTTCATAAGCACGTCTATGTGCCGATGGGCAACCGCTCGGACCGGATGTTCGTCAGTCTGACGGATGCAGAGGACAATCTGATCCTTCACGAGCGGGTGGAACTGGATTTCAGCGTGGATATGCCGGAGCTTTTCATCGGAACGCTCACGGATTCTCCGGAGCTTTTGACGGCGTGGGACGGCATCGGCGTGGACTACAGCATGCTTCGGACCGAGGTGGTCAATTTCGATACGGAGACGTTTCCGAAGGACGAGATGGGCCTGGATGTGATCGATGTGCTTTTGATCAGCAATTTCCGCATCCGCGATCTGTCCGCGGAGCAGAGCCAGGTGCTGGTGGAGTGGGTCCGCAGCGGCGGCACCATGATCCTTGGTACCGGAGAGCGGGCGGACGACACATTGGGAAGATTCGCTCCGGAGCTTCTGGAGGAGTCCTATGATCCGCCGGAGACCCGCGAGGTGGATATGGGCGACCGGTACGCCCAGGAAAGTCCGGACGACGCGACGCTGACGATCCCTTGCCTGGAGTTTTCTCTGGCCGGCGGGGACGTGATCTTCTCCGACGAGCAGCAGGCGCTGGTGGCGTCGGTCTCCTACGGAAAGGGGACAATCGCCGTAGCAGCTTATGATTTCGCGGATATTTCTGATTTCTGCAGCCGGAATCCGGCTTATTTGGACGATCTTCTGACGGCGGTTCTCGGAGAGAGCCGGCTGTCGGAGCTGTCCCAGGAGATATACAGCGGCAATTCGGACCGTTACTGGTCGGTCCGCAATATGATCAACACGGGCAATGTCCGGCGGCTGCCGAATCTGAATCTTTATACGCTGGAGCTGGTCATTTATCTGCTTCTGACCGGCCTGGTCATCTATATTTTCCTGAAACAAAGAGATCTGACAGACTATTACCGCAGGACGGTAGTGGTTCTGTCGCTGCTGTTTACGGCGATCATTTATTTCATGGGGAGCCGGACCCGTTTTACGGGAACCTTTTACAATTACGCCCGCTTTCTGGAGACGACCTTTGATTCGGTCAGCGAGACGTCCTATGTCAATATCCGCGCCCCCTATAACCGGGCTTATCAGGCGCGGGTGCCGTCCGGGTACTCGTTAAAGCCTGTCACACGGAGCTTTTACAGCGAGGAGAGCGCGCCGGGATTCACCGGCGGGGAATCGCCCACCGTGGATCTGAGCTTCGGCCCGGAGGAGACGGTGATCTCCATTCAGGGCGTTCCGGCCTTCGAACCGCGGTATTTTCAGATGAACAAGGTGACGGAAAATACCGACTTTATCGGTTTCGACGGCGATCTGGAGATCGACGGCGGGAAGCTGACCGGGAGCGTCACGAATCTGTTTGCGGAGACCGTACGCGGCTGCACGCTTTTATTTAACAACCGGCTGATCTGTCTGGGCGATATGGAACCGGGACAGACGGTTGAGCTGGACGGTCTGGAGGCGCTTGAATATCCGAAGAACGCTTCCTATCAGGTGGCTGCTTATCTGTCCGGCGAAAGTGAATTTGAGCAGGCGGACATCAGCAGCGAGGAATATGTGGAGGCATCGGAGAAATCTGATATGCTCAGCTTCTATTTGGACAACCATATGCCGTATTTCTCCGTTCCGAGCGCCAGGGTCATCGGATTTACGGATACTGCGGACGCAGGCGGCGCGCGGACCGGCCGGGACGGAGAAGGGATCACGATGGTTTCCTCGTCGGTGGCGGTTTATTCCAGCGATGAAACGGTGCTTTACCGGTCCGGTCTTGTGAAGACGCCGCGGGTACTGGGCGGGAGTTACGATTCCGAGGCAAACGTCCTTTACGGGATCGATCCGGTGACGCTGGAATACTCCTTCGGCACGGATGTGCAGGTGGAGAAGCTGGAGTTTGACTATGTATCCGAGGTATTTACGGAGACGGCCGGAAGCGACCTGGCGGTTTTTACCGGAAATATTTATTTCTACAACCATCTGACCGGCGTTTACGACTGGATGGATCCGGAGAAGACGGAATACGGCGCGCACGAACTTCTGCCGTACCTGACGGACGGCAATCTGCTCACGGTCCGCTATGTTTATGACAATGTCAATCAGTATAACTGGAACATTCTGCTTCCGATGCTGAATATCGTCGGGAGAGAATATTGATTCATCGCGGGGAGGAATACGATGCTGCGAATTGAGAATCTGAAGAAGGTCTTTGGCCGTACGGTGGCCCTGGACGGACTGAACATGACGGTGGAGCAGGGGGCGCTCTACGGATTCGTGGGACCTAACGGGGCCGGCAAGACGACGACGATCAAGACGGTTATCGGTCTTCTGGCGCCGGACGAGGGGCGCGTGCTGGTCGGCGGCATCGATGTGGACAAAGAGCCGGACCGGGTCATGGCGCGCATCGGCTACGTGCCGGATTCCTTCGGCGTGTATGACAATCTGAAGGTATCGGAGTACATGGAATTTTTCGCGTCCTGCTATGGGCTTACGGGGCTGAAGGCAAGAAAACGGGCGCAGATGCTTTTGGAGCAGGTGGGCCTGGACGACAAGGCGGATTTCTACGTGGAAGGACTCTCCCGCGGTATGCAGCAGCGTCTCTGCCTTGCAAGGGCGCTGATTCATAATCCGCCGGTTCTGATCATGGATGAGCCGACGGCCGGTCTGGATCCGCGGACCCGGTATGAGTTTAAGGAGATATTAAAAGAACTGCAGAGCCAGGGGAAGACGATCCTGATCAGTTCTCATATCCTGCCGGAGCTTGCGGAGATCTGCACGGATATCGGCGTGGTGGATCAGGGCCGGATGGTATTTGAGGGAAGCATGGAGGAGATCCTGGAGCAGATCAATGTGGCCAGCCCGCTTCTGATCTCCGTAAGCGGGAGCCAACAGGAGGCGCTTAAGCTTCTGCGGGCCCACCCGGAGGTGGAGACGATCACGATCCGGGAGGAAGAAATCGTGGTGGGATTTTCCGGCGATAAGAAGGACGAAGGAGCCCTGCTTAAGCAGCTGATCGACGCGGGAGTGAATGTCTACGGCTTTATGCGGGAGCGGGGGAATCTGGAGTCTGTGTTTATGCAGATCACGGATCACAGCGGCGAGGAGGTGGTACTGATCCATGAGGATTAATCCGATTTATCGGCAGGAAAGCCGGGCGGGAGCCAGGTCGTTTAAGCTGCCCCTCATTATTCTGGGATTCAATTCCGTACTGGCGGTCGTGGCGCTTCTCTATATGTACTCGATGATCGCGCAGGTGCGCCTGACGGCGGAGATTCAGTATTCCAGCTTTCTGGGACTTTACAGCTTTGTGGCTACGATGGAGTTCGTACTGCTTCTGTTTATCATTCCCGGTCTGACCGCGGGAAGCATCAGCGGCGAGCGGGAGAGGCAGACTCTGGAACTGATGCTGACGACCCGGCTGAAAGCGTCGGATATCGTGGCCGGCAAGCTGGTCCAGGGGCTGTCGACGGTATTTCTGCTGATCGTGTCCAGCTTCCCGATCCTGGGGCTGGTCTTCATTTACGGCGGAGTGACCATGCCGGATGTGGGTCTGCTGCTTTTATGCTACGTGGTGACGGCGGTGCTTCTGGGAAGCGCCGGGCTTTTCTGCTCCGCGCTTATGCGGCGGTCTACGATGGCGACGGTAACCGCGTATCTTGTGGTGGTTGTTCTGAACGCGGGGACGCTGGTGGTGAATTACCTGGCGGACGGTCTTGGGGAAATGACCCTGACCGGCGGAAACGCGGCGGCCGGATGGCCGATGTATCTGCTGCTCTGGAATCCGGCGGCTACCTTCCAGACGGTCTTAAACAGCCAGATGGGCAGCGGAAGCGGACTCGCTCCTTTTTTCCCGCAGCTGGAACGGATCGCGGATATGGGGCTGGCCGGCCGGTACTGGCTGCCGCTTAGTATGGCCCTGCAGCTTTTGCTGGCGGCCTGCTTCCTTTGGGGGGCGGTGAGAAATACGAAGCCGGGACGGCGGGGCCGCAGACGCGGGTAGCGGACATATGAGGCTGCGTGCAGGAAGCGTATGAACTGCTGCGCTGTAATACTTGCACTTTATGGCATATTTTGGTATTATGATTATATATGGTTTTCTGTAAATGATTCATCTGCTGATAAGGAGGAGAGAAAGATGGGAATTATCAAAGCGGCAGCATCTGCAGTAAGCGGCGCTTTGGCCGACCAGTGGCTGGAGGTCATTGAAGCGGACAATATGGGCGACCAGACCGTGTTCACCAAAGGAGTGGCGGTGCGGAAAGGCTCGAACACGAAGGGGACGGAGAACACGGTGTCCAACGGCTCCGTGATCCATGTCTATCCGAATCAGTTCATGATGCTGGTAGACGGCGGCAAGGTCGTGGATTATACGGCGGAGGAAGGGTATTATACCGTAAATAATTCTTCTCTCCCGTCCCTGTTCAACGGCCAGTTCGGCGATACGCTGAAGGAGTCCTTTAACCGTATCAAATACGGCGGCGTGACGCCTGCCTCTCAGAAAGTATATTATGTAAACCTTCAGGAAATCAAGGGCATCAAGTTCGGTACCCGCAATCCGATCAACTATTTTGATACCTTCTATAATTCCGAGCTGTTTTTGAGGGCTCACGGCACTTATTCCATCAAGATCACCGATCCGCTTCTGTTCTATGCGGAGGTGATCCCGAAGAATGCGGATAAGGTGGAGATCGATTCCGTCAACGAGCAGTATCTGGATGAATTTCTGGAGGCGCTGCAGTCTTCCATCAATCAGATGTCGGCGGACGGAACCCGTATTTCCTTCGTGTCGTCCAAGGCCCGTGAGCTGGGCAAATATATGGCGGATACGCTGGATGAGGACTGGAAGCGGATGCGCGGCATCGAGATCCAGTCGGTGGGTCTGGCCAGCGTCTCCTACGACGAGGAGTCCCAGAAGCTTATCAATATGCGCAATCAGGGCGCGATGCTTTCCGATCCGTCGGTGCGCGAAGGCTATGTCCAGGGCGCGGTGGCGCGCGGCATGGAGGCCGCCGGTTCCAACGCGAACGGCGCTATGGCCGGCTTCATGGGTATGGGTATGGGCATGAACGCAGGCGGCGGCTTTATGGGCGCGGCGTCTGCATCCAATATGCAGCAGATGCAGATGCAGCAGAGCGCGCAGCCCCGGGCGGCCGCAGCGCCGGCTGGAAGCTGGACCTGCAGCTGCGGTGCGGTAAACACCGGCAAATTCTGCAGCGAGTGCGGCAAGCCGGCTCCTGCGCCGGCGGGTACATGGACCTGTTCCTGTGGTGCGGTAAATAGCGGTAAATTCTGCAGCGAGTGCGGCAAGCCGGCCCCGGCTCCTTCCGGAGAATGGACCTGTTCCTGCGGCGCGGTGAATACTGGAAAGTTCTGCAGCGAGTGCGGCAAACCGAGACAGTAACGGATAAGCCGGAGAATCAGTATGGCGACGATAACATTTAAATGTCCTAATTGCGGAGGCGGGCTCCAGTTTGATCCCGCCTCCCAGAAGTATAAATGTGAATACTGCCTGTCGAAGTTTACGCAGGAGGAACTGGAGAGCCTGGCGCCGGACAAGGCGGGGGAGCAGAGTGCTCCGGAGGTGGATGCAGCCTTTGGAAGCGCCGGAGACGCTGCCAAACGGCCGGGAAGAACGGGTGGTGCCGGAGCGGGCGATGCGGATGCGCGCCGTGGAAACACCTCTGCCGCTGCCAGGGCCGTCATTTATACCTGTCCCAGCTGCGGCGCGGAGATCGTGACCGACGAGACGACGGCGGCGACCTTCTGCTTCTACTGCCATAACCCGGTGGTTCTGCAGGGCCGGCTCGACGGCTCTTACGAGCCGGATTATGTCATTCCGTTTTCGATCGATAAGGCGAAGGCGCGGGAGATCTTTCTGGGGTGGCTGAAGAAAAAGAAATTTGTCCCGAGATCGTTCTATTCGGAAGAACAGATCGAGAAGATGACGGGCGTTTATTTTCCGTACTGGACATACAGCTGCCGGGCGGAAGGCCATCTGGAGGCGGAAGGAACCAAAGAGTCCCGGACCTGGGTTCAGGGTTCTACCAGATATACGGAGAACCGGCGGTACGGTATCGTGCGCGACGGCCAGATGGATGTGGAGCACGTCACCCGCAACGCCCTTAAGAAGGCGGACCGGAAGCTGGCGGAGGGCGTCATGCCCTTTGAGATGAAGGCTATGAAGCCCTTTTCCATGGGATATCTGTCCGGATTTATGGCGGAGAAACGCGATATCGAGCATAATGAGTTCGATCAGGAAGTAGAGGATGAGGTTCGCAATTACGCCGCATCCAATCTCATGAACAGCATAAGCGACTA
The DNA here is from genome assembly GCA_947588005.1 of uncultured Lachnospiraceae bacterium. Taxonomy (GTDB): domain Bacteria; phylum Bacillota; class Clostridia; order Lachnospirales; family Lachnospiraceae; genus UBA3402. Next base: position 8,547 of record CANPYE010000016.1, read on the forward strand.
TTCGAATGTACAGACGCAGATCCGGAAGGTGGATCTTAAGGACGCCCGCTGGAGCTACGCGCTGATGCCGGTGTGGACGCTGACCTATAAGGACAGCGGCAGCGGACAGATCTATTATTTCGCGTGCAACGGCCAGACCGGCAAGGTATGCGGAAAGCTGCCCATCGATAAGGTGAAGCTGGGTATCTTCTTTGCGGAGATCTTCGCGCCGCTGTTCGCGGTGCTGATGCTCGTGGGGTATTTTCTATGAGAAGTTTGAGAAAGATAGGATTAGATAAAAAATGGACTGGCGCGGAGCGGATTTGTGTGGTAAAATGGTGCGTCGCGGCGGCTTTGTGCCTGGCGATGGCCGTTCTGCCGGGAGCGTTTCAGCCGGGATGGGCCGCGGAATGCCTGTCCGGCTGCAATATGTTCGGTGTTATCGACGCATGGGCGGACGAGACCCGCGTCTTTGACGGCGCCGGGCTTTTCAGCCGGGACGAGATCGAGGAGCTGGAGGAGACGGTCGCCGGGGTCCGCGGCGAGGCAGGGTTTGACGCGGCGGTGATGACGACGGACGATGCGGAGGGCAAGAGCGCGCGGATGTACGCGGCGGACCGCTATGATGAGCTGGGACTCGGCGAGGGATCGGATCACAGCGGTGTCATGTATCTGATCGATATGGATAACCGCGAGATCTATCTGCTGACGACCGGGAAGGCGATCCGGATCCTCACCGATGACCGTATCGACGCGATCCTGGACGCGGCGTACGAAGATGTTTCGGACGGCAGATATGCCGCCAGCGCTGTGACGGCTCTTGAGAATGTGGCCTATTACGCGAAAAAGGGCGTTGTCTCCGGTCAGTATAATTACGACGAGGAGACCGGCCGGATCAGCGTTTACCGTTCGATCAGCGTGATCGAATTTTTGCTGGCGTTTATCGTCGCCGCGGCGGTGGCCGGCGGGGCGGTGATGACGGTAAAGCGCCAGTACAATATGGAAACGACGCCGTCGCAGCTCGCCAATTATAATATGGCTTACCGCCAGGCCAGTGACTTCCGGGTGGCGGATCACAGAGACCAGCTGCTGAATACATTCGTGACGACGATGCTGATCGCCAGCGCGGCTTCGAGCCGGAGCCACAGCGGACACTCCGGCGGTTCATCCGGCCGCAGCACAACCTTTCACGGGAGCAGCGGAAGGAGCCATGGAGGCGGAGGAAGGAAGTTCTAGGACGGCAGATCGGACCGTTATGCGCCGTAAGGCCCGGCGGGCGTTCGCATTATCAATAAAGATATGTTTTTGGAGGAAATACACGCATGCAGGCAATTCTTCTGGCCGGCGGTCTGGGAACCCGCTTACAGAGCGTAGTCAGCGACCGGCCAAAGCCGATGGCACTGATTGGGGACAAGCCGTTTATGGAGTATGTGATCCGGGAGCTGAAGGCCAGCGGCATTGACGACATCATTTTTGCCGTAGGATATAAAGGCTCCATGGTGGAGGATTATTTCGGGAACGGCTCCGCTTTCGGGATCCGCGCCTCTTATGCTTATGAGGAGACGCTTCTGGGAACGGCCGGAGCCATTAAAAACGCGGCCCGCCATATGACCGGCGATGAGGCGTTTGTGCTGAACGCGGATACATTTTACAGGATCGATTACGGAAGACTGGCCGATATTAAAAATGAGAAGCGGCTGGATATGGCGCTTGTTCTGCGGCAGGTTCCGGATATCAGCCGTTACGGCGAAGCGGTTCTTGCGGACGGCATCCTGACGCGCTTTAATGAGAAAAGCAGCGAGGCGCGGCCAGGGACCATTAACGGCGGCATCTACCTGCTGAGCCGGGAACTGATCGGGCAGATACCCGATGGAAAGGTGTCCCTGGAAAACGACATGATCCCCAGGTGGCTGGCGGAAGGGCGGCGTATCGGCGGGTTTGTCAATGAGGGATATTTTATCGATATCGGGATCCCGCAGGATTACTTTCGATTTATCGACGATGTGACAGAAGGAAGGATTTGAAAGGAGTCATCCTATGGTGATCAGAGGCAGGGCCCCGCTGCGCGTCAGCTTCGGCGGCGGCGGTACCGACGTGGCGCCGTTCTGCGAGGAGCAGGGAGGCGCGGTGATCGGAAGCACCATCAACAAATACGCCTACTGCTCCATCGTTCCCCGCAACGATGAGCAGATTATTGTCCATTCTCTGGATTTTGATATGACGGTCAAATACAATACCCGGGAGAACTATGTCTGCGACGGCCGCCTGGATCTGGTGACGGCGGCGCTTAAGGCCATGGATATCAAGCAGGGCTGCGAGGTTTATCTTCAGTGCGACGCGCCTCCCGGCTCCGGTCTGGGAACATCTTCCACGGTCATGGTGGCGCTTCTGTCGGCTATGGGCCGCTGGAAGGGCGTTGAGACGGATTCCTACGCCCTGGCGGATCTGGCTTACCAGGTGGAACGGACAGATCTGGGGATCGAGGGCGGTTATCAGGACCAGTATATGTCCACCTTCGGCGGTTTTAATTTTATCGAATTTCACGGACGGAACAATGTAGTGGTCAATCCTCTGCGTATCCGCAAGGATATTTACCATGAACTGCAGTATAACCTGCTCCTGTGCTATACCGGCGGCGTGCATGTGTCCGCCAATATCATTAAGGATCAGGTGGAGAATTACGCGAAAAAGGACGCCTTTGACGCCATGTGCGAGGTGAAGGCGCTGGCTTACGCGATGAAGGACGAGCTGCTGAAAGGGAATCTGAACAGCTTCGGAAAGCTCCTGGACTACAGCTGGCAGAGTAAGAAGCGTATGAGCAGCCGGATCTCCAATCCGCGGATCGACACGCTTTACGACGAGGCCGTTAAAGCCGGCGCGCTGGGCGGAAAGATTCTGGGGGCCGGCGGCGGCGGGTATCTGCTGATGTACTGTCCGTATAATGTGCGTCACAAGGTGGCAGAACGGCTGGAGGCAGCCGGCGGACAGCTGACCGACTGGGTCTTCGAGCTGCGGGGCGCGCAGGCGTGGACCGTGGATGAGGACCGGTGGAATTATGACCGGGTGCGGGTGCAGACGGCGAATGGAGAATATGAGTTCCCGGTGTGACCGGGATGGAGCGGCCGCAGAAGACATTACAGATCCCAAGGCACAAAAGAGGGTTGGCCGCAAACGGAATGAAAGCTGGACACAGAAGGAACGGATCGCATGACAGGAAACTCAGGCAGGGTAGTATTTTTGGATAGAGACGGAACCATTAACGAGGAGGTTCATTACCTTCACAGACCGGAGGATCTGCGGCTCCTTCCGGGAGCGGCCGAGGCCATCCGGATGCTTAAGGAAGCGGGATTTACGCTCATTGTGATCACGAACCAGGCGGGTGTGGCCAGAGGCTATTACACGTGCGGCGACGTCGAGGCGCTGCATGTATATATGAACGGGCAGCTGCAAAAGGAAGGCGGCTTCATCGACGCGTTTTATTACTGCCCGCATCACCCGCTTCACGGTATCGGCGAATATAAGGTGGTCTGTCACTGCCGCAAGCCGGATACCGGGATGTTTGAGATGGCGGAGAAGGATTTCGTTGTGGACAAGAGCCGTTCCTATATGATCGGCGATAAGGAACTGGATATCGAGGCCGGCCATAATTACGGGGTCGAGTCCATTCTGGTGGGCACCGGCTACGGCGCGGAGCTGAAAAAAGAGGCGGAAATACAGGGGAGGAAACCGTTTTACGATTATTACGCGGCGGATCTGCGAGCCGCCGCCGGCTATATCATAGCGAAGGAATCAAACAAAATACAACAGGAAAGGGAAACGGTCTGAAAGACCGAAGAAATGACATGACGGAACAATACTATCTGGAACATCTGATTGAGAGATACCCGCAGCTGGCGCAGGTCCGGGACGATATCGTCCGGGTGTATGAGATGATGAGGGACGCGTACGCGTCCGGGCACAAGCTTCTGGTTGCCGGAAACGGCGGCAGCGCAGCGGATTCGGAACATATCGCGGGAGAGCTGATGAAGGGCTTTGTAAAGCCCCGCGCTCTGCCGCAGGAGATGGCTGAACGGCTGAAGGCCGTGGATGCCGAATGCGGCGCATGCCTGGCGGAGAATCTGCAGGGAGCGCTGCCGTCCCTGGCACTGACCGGACAGCCCGGCCTGTCCACAGCGGTTCTGAATGATCTGGACGGCAAATTCGTATACGCCCAGCTGCTTTACGGTTACGGGCAGCCGGACGATGTGTTCCTGGCCATCACGACCTCGGGCAATTCGGAGAATATTTATATGGCCTGCGTGGCCGCGAAAGCCAAAGGCATTAAGGTCATCGCGCTGACCGGCAAGACCGGCGGACGGGTGGCCCGTCTGGCGGACGCGTCCATTATCGTGCCGGAGCAGGAGACCTATAAGATTCAGGAGCTGCACCTGCCGGTTTACCATGCGCTGTGCCTGATGCTGGAGGAGCATTTCTTCTGAATCGGGCATCCGGCCGCACCGGATGGCGGGGTTGCACGATGGAAAACGGTTGGCCGCGAAGGCGGCGCCATTGAGGAGAGATTATGAATTTTCACGCGTTTGTGATCTGTGCATACGGAGATTCGCCATATCTGGAGTCCTGCGTCCGTTCCCTGCTGGGACAGACCATGGAGTCCGATATCATATGCGCCACGTCTACGCCCAGCCCCTACATTGACGGTATTATGGGCAAATACGGTATCCCGGTAGCGGTGCGGGACGGCAGGAGCGATATCCAGGACGACTGGAACTTTGCTTTATCCCAGGCGGACGCGGCTTATGTGACGATTGCCCATCAGGATGATATGTACGCCCGCCATTATGTGGAGGAGCTGTGGAACGCCTATGAGAAATGGCCGGATATGACGCTTTTTACGACCGACGCGGTGACGGTGCGGCACGAAGCGGCGGCGCGTGGGAACGCCGGGGCCGCTGCAGGCGGCACAGAGCCGCGCACCCGCGGGCGGCTGGTGTATTTCAGCGCGAAGAATCAGATTAAAAAGCTTCTGCGCCTGCCGCTGCGCCTTCACGGTCTTGCGGACCGGGAATGGGTGAAGATGGCGGCCCTGCGGCTGGGTAATCCGATCATGTGTCCCTCCTGCGCGTACAGGAAGGACTATCTTCCGGATCCGATCTTCCATTCCGAGTACCGCTTCGCGCTGGATTGGGACAGTCTGGTGGACATGGCCAGATGGCCGGGGCGGTTCATCTGCGTGGAGAAGCCGCTGCTGTTCTATCGGGTCCATGACGGCGCACAGACCAGGGCATGCATCGAAAATCATCTGCGGGAGACGGAGGAACGGCAGATGTTTGCGCGGTTCTGGCCGGAGAAGCTGACGGGGATACTGATGCGTTTCTACAAAGGCTCGTACATGGAATATGAGAAATAGGAATTTACGAGAGGAGAATAGGATGGAAAAGAGAAATCCGGTGTATCTGCGGCATTCCATGGTATGGAGGTACCGGTGGAGAGAAGAAGCCGTGGTATTCTGCGTTTTGATGGCGTTCGCTTTTTTTATTAATGCAGGGGCCAAGATCGAAGGCCTATTTATGGATGACCTGTATATGTGGTACTGGTTTGCCGAAGGGTCTTTTATAGAGTATGTGTTTCCGATCGGAGGCTCACGGTTCCGCGCCGTATATAACTTCATCTCGTATCTGGAGTATTTTTTTGTGGGCAACCATATGAATTGGTTCGTGCCGATCAATATTGTAGTCAACGGCTGCATAGCCTATACCCTGTACCGGATCTCCAGGCGTTTATCGGGACACGGGATCATCGGATTTGTAACGTCGATCCTTTATCTTCTGTCGCGCATGTCCTATTATCAGATCGGCCAGGTATACGGACTGATGGAAAGTCTGGCCCTGTGGGATGCGATCGGGGTTTTGTACTGCCTTTACCAGTATCTGAACCGAAAGGAGTCGGAAGAACTCTGCTATTGGATCGCCTGTGCGCTGTATTTTATAAACTGTTTCATTCATGAGCGATATATGGTCCTTCTGCCGCTCTTTTTCCTTATTCTGCTTTTCAGAAGGGAAAGAAAGATCGCAAAATGGCTGGTTCCGGCGGGGCTGTTCCTGCTTGTTCAGGGAATCCGCTTCGCAGCGATCGGGACCGTGATGCCGGCGGGAACAGGCGGAACATTTGTAGAGGAGACCTTCTCCGTTCACCAGACGATCCAGTTCATTTTCGAGGAGGTCATGCATCTCTTTGGCGTCAATCTGGGCGGGGAGTGGCTGTGCCCGTGCACCTGGGAACAAATGGACCGGTGGGTGAAGCTGGTCGTGATAGCGGAAGATCTGGTGCTTTTGATCGTAGTGCTGCTTTTTGCCGTAGAAATTATCCGCAACAGAAAGGAACGGGCCGCATACCTCTGCAACGCGGGGCTGTTTATATTCTTCATCGGTTTTTGTATCCTGTGTTCCAGCGTTACGATACGCGTGGAGGTACGGTGGGTCTATGTATCCATGACGGCCGCGCTTCTGTTCCTGTCTTATATGCTGGGCGTGATCGCTCATAAGACAGGGCCGAATGGGATGAATATCGAGAAGAATGCGCGAAAACGTTTCCGGGGAATACTGCTCAGTTTCTGCCTTTTGGGCGTATATACGTTTCTTTCGTTTCTGTCGGAGACTTATAACAGGAGTTATTATCCTAAAATTTATTTCTGGAATCCGCAGAGGGAGTATAATTCACTGGCAGAGGAGACATGGGGGAAATACGGAGAGGAGATCTTCGGCAAGAAGATCTATATTCTTAAAAATAATTACGGAGTGAGCCGGTTTAACGCGGATACATTTTTCAGAACGTTTGATAAAGAGAGAAAGGCCGAGGGGACGGAAGTGATATTTGTGGACAGCATTCGTGATTTCGGCCAGGTAACGGATAATATGCTGGTTCTTCGCGAGGAGCCGGAGTCGTACTCCTATCAGGATATCACAAATATGGTGAGGGAGCTGAAATGTGAGGCGATAAACGGATATTATTCGGACGGATGGATGGATGAGGAAGCGACGGTGCGCGTTATGGCCGGCAGCACCGGGAAGATCGATCTGGAACTTTTATATCCCGGCGTTATGTATGGGGATGAGACCATGACGATCTTTATGGATGGCAAGGAAGCGGAGACGGTGAAGATTGACCAGAGCATCCTTTATGTCACGCTGGAAACCGTTCCTTACCGGACGGTGGAGCTGGACTTTAAGAATAATTTTTATCTGGAGGACGCGCAGGAGCAGCGGGGCGATAAGCGGCTGTCCATAATCGTCAATATTTCGGCGGACTAAAAGGACTTACAGATGGATGGGAGAGATATCAGATGCTGAACGAATTGAAGGAATTTTATAATGGAAAAAAGGTTCTGGTGACCGGTCATACCGGCTTTAAAGGCAGCTGGTTATGCCGGATCCTGCTGGATCTCGGGGCGGAGGTCACGGGCTACGCGCTGGAACCGAGGACGGAACCGGCGCTGTATCCGATCGCCGGTCTTGAAGGCCGCATTCGCGATGTTCGCGGCGATGTGCGGGATCTGGCGCATCTGCGGCAGGCCTTCGATGAGACGCAGCCGGAGATCGTATTTCACCTGGCGGCTCAGCCCATCGTACGCACGTCTTATGAAGAACCGGTCTACACGTATGAGACGAATGTGATGGGAACGGTAAATGTGCTGGAATGCGTGCGGCTGTGTCCGTCGGTCCGGTCTTTTCTGAATGTGACCACGGACAAGGTTTATAAGAATATAGAAAGCGATTACGGGTATCGCGAGAGCGATCCTTTAGACGGATACGATCCGTATTCCAATTCCAAGTCCTGCTCGGAGCTGGTTACGCACAGTTACGCCAGATCGTTTTTCAGCGACGGAAGCTGCGCCGTTTCCACAGCGCGGGCAGGCAATGTGATCGGCGGCGGCGATTTCTCGCGTGACCGGATCATCCCGGACTGTGTCCGCGCTGCTGCGGCCGGCCGGCCGATTATCGTACGGAATCCCGGTTCGATCAGGCCGTATCAGCATGTGCTGGAGCCGCTGGGGATGTATCTGCTGATCGCCATGCGGCAGCATGAGGACAGGGCCTTTGCCGGCTACTATAACGTGGGGCCGGATGACGAGGACTGCGTGACGACCGGCCGGCTGGCGGATCTGTTCTGCCGCTTCTGGGAAGGCGCATCCTGGAAGGACCAGTCAGACGGCGGCCCGCACGAAGCGAATTTCCTGAAACTGAACTGCGATAAGGCAAAAGAAACGTTTGGATGGAAGCCCCGCCTGCATGTGGACGAGGCGGTGGAATGGACTGTGGAATGGACGAGACAGTGGCTTACGGGCGCGGACGTGACCCCGGTTATGGATGCGCAGATCAGCCGGTTCTTTGGAGAGTGAAAGAAAGGACGAAGCCCTATGTTTGAGAACAAGACAGAAGCGCAGGCTCGCAGGGAGATCCTTGAACTGGTCGGGGAATACTGTGACCGTTTCCACAAAAAGAAGCCCTATGAGGAAGGAGACAGGATCCCGTACGCGTCCCGGGTCTATGACCGGGAGGAAATGGTGAACCTGGTGGACAGTTCCCTGGAGTTCTGGCTGACGTCAGGATGTTACACAGAGGAATTTGAAAAGAAAATGGCAGAATATCTGGGGGTTCGCTTCTGCTCCCTGGTAAATTCCGGCTCCTCCGCCAACCTTGCGGCGTTTATGGCGCTTACGTCGCCGCTTCTGGGAGAACGGCAGGTGCGGCCCGGCCACGAGATGATCACGGTAGCGGCGGGATTTCCGACGACGGTGACCCCGGCGATTCAGTATGGCGTACGGCCGGTGTTTGTGGATGTGACTATTCCGCAGTATAATATCGACGTTTCAAGGCTGGAAGCGGCGTATTCGGAGAATACGCGGCTCGTCATGCTTGCACATACCCTGGGCAATCCCTTTGACCTGTCTGCGGTCCGGGACTTCTGCGACCGTCATGGTCTGTGGCTGATCGAGGATAACTGCGATGCTCTGGGAAGCCGTTATACATTAAATGGGGAAGAAAAACTGACCGGTACATTCGGGGATATTGGGACATCCAGCTTTTATCCGCCCCACCATATGACCATGGGGGAGGGCGGCGCCGTCTATACGGACAATCCGCTGCTTCACAGGATCATCCGCTCGTTCCGGGATTGGGGGCGCGACTGTTCCTGCCCGCCGGGAAAGGATAATCTCTGCGGACACCGGTTCGACAGGCAGTATGGAGAACTGCCTGCCGGGTATGATCACAAGTATGTGTATTCGCATTTTGGCTATAATCTGAAGGCGACGGATATGCAGGCGGCCATCGGCTGCGCCCAGCTGGAGAAAATGCCTTCCTTCGTGGAGCGGCGCAGACATAATTTTGACAGGCTTTACGGGGCGCTTGAGGCGGCGTCGGATAAACTGATCCTTCCGCAGGCGGCAGCAGGCTCCGCTCCCAGCTGGTTTGGATTTCTTATTACGTGCAGGGAAGGCGTGGACCGCAACGCGGTGGTACGCTATGTGGAGGAACGGGGCGTTCAGACGCGGATGCTCTTTGCCGGGAATCTGACCCGGCATCCCTGCTTCGATCAGATGCGCGCGGAAGGCAGGGGCTACCGTGTCGCCGGCAGCCTGACAAATACTGACCGGATCATGGAAGATACCTTCTGGGTGGGACTGTATCCGGGAATGACGGACGAGATGATCGATCATATGGCGCGCGTGATCCTGGAAGCGGTCGAAACAGAAGGGTAGGCAGGACGTGGAAGAAAAAGCAGGGACAGACAAAAGCCGAAGCGCTTCGGCGGTACAGCCAAAGGATTATGGATTGGCGGCGGTACATCGGGCCAGCCTGGATATACTGAAAGAGATCGACCGGATCTGCCGCAAATTCGGGATCGAGTATATGATGGATTCCGGCACGCTTCTTGGCGCGGTGCGCCATGGGGGGTTTATTCCATGGGACGACGACGCGGATGTGGCGTTCACCAGAGATAATTATGAGGCGTTCGCGAAAGCGGCCAGGGAGGAGCTGCCGGAAGGAATGCAGCTTCTGGAGCCGGGAGAATTAAGGGGCGGAAAGGCATTCTATGATTTTACGCCCCGGATCCTGTATCTGAACAGCAGGACCCGCGGCAATACGGAGGAGATGCAGTTCTACGAAGGAAAGCTGAACCATCTGTGGGTGGATCTGTTCATTCTGGACGAGCTTCCGGAGAAGAAATGGGCGGCCAATATCACGAAGGCCCTGCATGTACTGGTGTACGGGCTTGCAATGGGGCATCGGTATCGGGTTGATTACGGAAAATACGGCCCGGCAGGAAGGATCGCGGTACGGATCCTGTCAGCTGTGGGAGCGCTTATTCCCATGAAGACACTTCTGCAGCTGCAGTACAGGGCGGCGGTGAAGGACAAAAAAGGAAAGAGCTCTCTTTTATATTACAGCAATTACCAGCCGGATTTCCTGTATGTGACCGTGAGAAAGGAATGGAGCGGGGAGTCTGTGGACATGCCGTTTGAGGATACGGTTCTCATGGCTCCGAGAAACTGGGATCAGGTGCTTAAGCAGGTCTACGGGGATTATATGACGCTGCCGCCGGAGGAAAAGCGGCGTCCGTCCCATACGGACGGAGAGTTGGAGGTTCTTGACGGATGAAGCGGTTATTGTCGGTTGTGGTATCGGTTTATAATGAAGAAGCGGTGCTTAAGCGGTTCTATGAGGAATCCAGCCGGGTACTGCGGAACATCGCGTGGGATTATGAGCTTTTGTTCGTCAATGACGGAAGCCGTGATGAAAGCCATTCGATACTTCTGCGGCTGGCGCAGCAGGACAGCCGGGTGAAGGTGGTCAGCTTCTCGCGCAATTTTGGGCATGAAGCCGCGATGATCGCCGGGATCGATTACAGCCGGGGCGATGGAATCATCTGTATGGACGCGGACCTGCAGCATCCGCCGGAATGTATTCCGGAGATTGTGGAGAAATTTGAAAATGGGTATCAGGTCATTAATATGGTGCGGACGAAAAATAAATCCGCCGGCCTGATCAAAAATCTGACCTCGGCCGCCTTCTATAACCTGATCAACGTTCTGTCGGACGTGCATTTTGAAAATAACGCGTCAGACTTTTTTGCTGTCAGCCGTCAGGTGGCGCAGGTCCTTAAGGATAATTACCGGGAGCGGGTCCGTTTCCTGCGCGGTTATGTGCAGAATGTGGGCTTTAAGCGCACCACGATCGAGTACGAGGCCAGGGAAAGGGCCGCCGGGGAAAGCAAATACAGTCTTCGTAAGCTTTTCCGGTTCTCCGTGAATACGATCGTCTGCTTTTCCAACCTTCCGCTGAAGCTGGGGATCTACGCGGGAGTGCTGGCCGGAAGCTTGGGATTGATCGTACTGATCTATACGCTTCTGACGCGGCGGGGCGCGCCCAGCGGATACGCCACGATCGTGGTTCTGATCTGTTTCATGTTCGCGGTCCTTTTCCTGATCGTAGGGATCATAGGGGAATATATCGCGATCCTGTTCACGGAGCTGAAGGACAGGCCGATCTACATCGTAGAGGAAACGAAGAACCTGGATGAGGAGTGAGCGGGCCGACCGGCGGAGTAACGCTGCGGAGGGAAGAACAGCAGGGAGTGCATGGTATGGAACATGAGAGAGATATTATGGATGTGGCCATAGAGGCGGGACATATCCTGCTGGAGAATGGCGCGGAGATTTTCCGGGTGGAGGAAACGGTATATCGGATCAGCCGCCACTACGGAATCGATTCCGGAAGCATCTTTACATTAAGCAACGGTCTCTTTGTTACGGCGGACAGCGTAGGCGCCGAACCGTTTGCCAAAGTGATCCATGTACCGGTGGGCAGCGCTCATCTGGATCGGGTGGCGGCGGTGAACCAGCTGTCCAGGGAGATCGAGGAAGGGAAATTTACCGTAAGCGAGGCGAGGGCGGAGTTAGAGAGGATCCGCCGTATGCCGGGAAAGACGTATCGGATGCAGGTGATCGGCGCGGCGCTCGGAAGCGCGGGCTTCGCGTACATCTACGGGGGAAGCCCGATCGACAGCCTGGCTGCTTTTATCGCGGGGGCGCTTCTGTATGTGTTTATTCTGTTCGTGAGCCGGCCGCATCTGTCGAAGATGGTCGGGAGCATTACCGGCGGAGCCGCAGCGACGGTTGCCAGTATGCTTCTTTACAGTCTGGGGCTTGGGGAGCATCTGGACTATATCGTGATTGGGGCTGTCGTGTCGCTGATTCCCGGGGTGGCGTTTACCAATGCCATCCGTGATATCACGGATGAGAATTATCTGGCCGGAGTGGTGCGGATGCTGGACGCGCTTCTGGTATTTTTCTGCATCGCCATGGGCGTCGGACTTGTCTATGCCGTAGCGCAGAAGCTGATGGGAGGTATGCTGCTATGAATCTGTTCGCGCAGATACTGGCTGCGGTTCTCGGTACCGTCGGCTTCTCAATCATGTTCAGTGTTCCTAGGGAGTATTATCCGCTCTGCGGTCTGGTAGGCGGCGCGGGATGGCTTATCTACTGCCTGGCGCTTCCGTATTTTGCGGCGCCCGGCGCGACGCTGGCGGCTGCGGTCCTGGTGGTATTTCTGTCAAGGCTGTTCGCGGTGTGGCGGCGCTGCCCCGTGACGATCTTTCTGGTTCCCGGCATCATCCCGCTGGTACCGGGAGGGGATATCTACTGGATGGCTTATTATATCGTTACGGACCAGATGGAGCTGGCCTCGGAGAAAGGTTTTGAGGCCGTTAAGATCGCGGTCGCTATCGTATTGGGAATCGTGTTCGTGTTCCAGATACCGCAGAAGCTGTTCAGGGCGGTGATCGGGCCGCGCGGGAAGGGCTGATACGCCGGCAGCGCCAGGCGTATGTGCCTGCGGCCGAGAAAATGGGTGAACGGGAGCGGATAAGGAGGTCTGAATAGATGGTACTAATTAAGAACGGCATGGTGATCGATCCGGAGAAGCTGGATATGCAGCCTTTTGACGTGGTTCTGGATCACGGAAAAATAGCGGGGATCGGTTTCTATGAGGATAACGGTTCTTATGAAACTGTGATCGATGCAGCCGGCTGCGCGGTTGCGCCCGGTCTGGTAGACGTCCATGTTCATTTCCGGGATCCGGGACTAACTTACAAAGAAGATATACAAACAGGCGCGGCGGCGGCCGCTGCCGGGGGATATACTACGGTGGTCTGTATGGCAAATACGAAGCCGCCGGTGGATAACGCGGATACCCTCCGCTATGTGATCGGAGAGGGAGAGAAAACAAGGATCCATGTACTGGCCGCGGCGACGGTTTCCGCGGGGATGAAGGGACAGGAACTGACGGATATGCGCGCTTTGGCCGAAGCCGGCGCGGCGGGTTTTACAGACGACGGCGTCCCGTTAATGGATGGAGCGCTGGTGCGGGAAGCCCTGCGGATGGCGGCAGAGCTTGATCTGCCGGTTTCATTTCATGAAGAAGATCCTGCGTTTATTAAGAATAACGGCATCCATCACGGCGCTGTGTCGGAGAAACTGGGACTCTACGGATCTCCGGCGGTGGCCGAGGACAGCCTGGCAGCCAGAGACTGTATGATCGCGCTGGATGTGAGCCGGGAGGCCGGACTGCGGGATGAGCAGGCGGCGGCAGCGCGGCGGCAGCCGGCAGTTCATTCGGCGGTGCCATCCGGGAGTCCGGCAGCTGCCGGGCCTGCGGCTGCGATCGCCAACATCCAGCACATCAGCTCCCGCGCCGCTGTGGAGCAGGTGCGGCTGGCGAAAAAGCTGGGCGCGCGGGTGAGCGCAGAGGTGACGCCCCATCATTTTACACTGACGGAAGAAGCGGTCCTTAAGCATGGAACCCTGGCCAAGATGAATCCGCCCCTGCGGACGGAAGCGGACAGGCAGGCGCTGATCGCCGCGCTGCAGGACGGAACGATCGATATCATTGCGACCGACCATGCGCCGCACAGCGCGGAGGAGAAGTCCCGCCCGCTTACGGAAGCGCCCAGCGGTATTATCGGTCTGGAGACGGCGCTGGCTCTGGGAATTACGGAGCTGGTCGAGAAGCGCTGTCTGACGCTGCCGGAACTGATGGCGAAGATGAGTTTGAATCCGGCCAGGCTCTACCGTCTGGACTGCGGGCGTATGCAGACCGGCGCTCCGGCGGATATCGTGATCTTCAGTCCCGACGAGGAGTGGACTGTGGAAAATTTCCGGTCAAAGTCGGCCAACTCTCCGTTTATCGGAAGAAAGCTCCGGGGGAAAGTAAAATACACGATCTGCGGCGGCCGGCTCGTGTATCAGGATGAAAAATACTTGCAAAATGGAAAGATTCATGTACAATAGGATTGGTAAATGAAAGGGGGACGCAAGATGAAGAAATATATGTTTCTGGTATTGATGTGCGGGGCTCTGGCCATGACGGCGTGCTCCGGTAAAAGCGGCGCGGCGGAAACCGTTCAGGAGACCGAAACTCCGGAATCGGAGGAAGCTTCCGGCAGTATCGTAGGAGCCGGCGGCGCGGGGATCAGGATCAAGATCGAAGACCCCGGCGTCGTGTGCGGCGAAGTGATCGATGCGGGAATGAGTACGGTTACGGTCCGGTCTGAAGTGGATGACGAGGAATATACATTTTCAAAGGAAGACGCGGAGATCCATCTGGAAGACGGCCTGGTTATCGGCGGCTCGGTGGAGATCGTTTACAGCGGCGTTCTGGACGGTACGGATACGACGAATGCGAAGGTGCTGCTGGTTCAGGACAATCAGCGCAAGACGATCAGCGGAACCGTGGTGAGCGAGGCCATGAGCACGATCCAGATCGAGACGGAGGATGGCCGCCAGCTGACGTTTTCCAAGGAGCTGGCCGAGTCGGACCGGGCGAACGGATCGGAGGAAGGCGCGAAGGTTACGCTGGAGTACACGGGAGAGATATTTGACGGAGAGAACACCCAGTTCGCTTTTGTCTGGAAGATATCGGATGCGGAGTAAGGAATATTTTAAGGAGTAATTTATGATCAGTGCGAACAACATTACGCTGCGTGTCGGAAAGAGGGCGTTATTCGAGGACGTCAACATCAAATTCACGGAAGGCAACTGCTACGGCGTCATCGGAGCGAACGGCGCCGGCAAATCCACGTTTCTGCGGATTCTGTCGGGGCAGCTGGAGCCCACGTCCGGCGACGTGGTGATCACGGACGGACAGAGGCTTTCCTTCCTGCAGCAGGATCATTTCAAATACGACCAGTACACGGTGACGGACACGGTGATCCTTGGAAACCCCAGGCTTTACGAGGTGATGAAGGAGAAGGACGCCATCTATATGAAGGAGGATTTCTCTGACGAGGACGGTATCCGGGCGGCGGAACTGGAAGCGGAATTTGCCGAGATGAACGGCTGGGAGGCGGAGTCTGACGCGGCGAACCTCTTAAACGGCCTCGGCGTGGACACGGATTATCACTACACGCTGATGAAGGACTTAAACGGCGCCCTGAAGGTGAAGGTGCTGCTGGCCCAGGCGCTTTTTGGCAATCCGGACATTCTGCTTCTCGACGAGCCGACCAACAACATGGACCTGGACGCCATTGCCTGGCTGGAGGAGTTCCTGATCAATTTTGAGAACACGGTGATCGTGGTGTCCCACGACCGCTATTTCCTGAATAAAGTCTGCACCCAGATCGCCGACATCGATTACGGCAAGATCCAGCTTTATGCCGGCAACTACGACTTCTGGTTCGAGTCCAGCCAGCTGATGGTCAAGCAGATGAAGGAGGCCAACCGCAAGAAAGAGGAGAAGATTAAGGAGCTGCAGGAATTTATTCAGCGCTTCTCGGCCAACGCCTCCAAGTCCAAACAGGCCACCTCCCGCAAGCGGGCCCTGGAGAAGATTCAGCTGGACGACATCAAGCCCTCCAGCCGGAAGTATCCTTATATCGATTTCCGGCCTTTCCGCGAGATCGGCAATGAAGTTCTTACGGTGACGAACCTGTCGAAGACCATCGACGGCGTGAAGGTGCTGGACGACATTTCCTTTATCTTAAACCGTACCGACAAGGTTGCCTTGGTGGGACCGAATGAGCAGGCGAAGACCGTGCTTTTCCAGATCCTTGCCGGGGAAATGGAGCCGGACAGCGGCGATTACAAATGGGGCCTGACCACGACCCAGTCCTATTTCCCGAAGGATAACAGCGCGGAGTTTGCCAATGAAGACACAATCGTGGAGTGGCTGACCCAGTATTCGCCGGAGAAGGACGTGACGTATGTGCGCGGCTTCCTGGGCCGGATGCTGTTTGCCGGCGAGGACGGCGTGAAGAAGGTGAAGGTGCTCTCCGGCGGCGAGAAGGTGCGCTGCATGCTGTCGAAGCTGATGATCTCCGGCGCCAACGTGCTGATGCTGGATGAGCCTACGGACCATCTGGACATGGAATCCATCACGGCGCTGAACAACGGCCTGATGAAGTTCCCGGGCGTGTTGATCTTCTCGTCCCGCGATCATCAGATCGTGCAGACCACGGCCAATCGGATCATGGAGATCGTGAACGGGAAGCTGATCGACAAGATTACGACCTACGACGAGTATCTGGAGAGCGACGAGATGGCGAGAAAGCGTCAGGTGTTCACGCTGGTGAATACGGACGACGTGGAGCCGGTGGAGGAGTGATACAGGAAGGGCGTTATTGGCGCCTTTTGGGTTATTCTGTTGTGATAAACCTGTATCATGGCAGCAAAAGGAGTCTGACCGCGATGATTAGACTCCTTTTTATTTCCATGCGAGCAGGACGCCAGTGACGTCCTGCTCGTATTTGCTGTTCTCTTTTTGTTCAGCACAATATTTATTGCTCTTTCTTTCCATTCAGATATGCTTTCGCATCCTTGAAGAAGCTCCCGATAATGATCATCATAATGATCCCCACCGGAAACGCCGCGATGATCGACACGGACTGCAGATTTGCCATGGAGTTTTCCGAGAAGATCAGCGCGATCGGAAACAGGATCAGCATGACTGCCCAGAAAAGCCGGATATTCCGGTGAGGCTCCGCGCCGGCGGGCAGCGTCTTATAGGAGTAGGCGGAGGCCACCATTGTAATCGAATCGAAGGAAGTGGCGTAAAAGGCGATCATCGTGACGGCCAGCAGAAGCAGGCCCATTTTCGCCCAGGGAAGCGTCTGCATGATCGAGATGATGATCTGATACAGGTCGCCGGAGGCAGCGTACTCGGAGATCAGGTCTATCTGGCCGGTGACCTGGAGATTTAAGCTGTAATTCCCCAGGATGATGAAAGAAGTAAATGTTCCTGCCAGCGCCCAGAAGTATCCGCCCAGGATCGTCTGACGGATGGTTCGCCCGCCGCTGATGGAGCCGATGAAGAAGGGCGTCGCCACGCACCATACCATCCAGTAGGCCCAGTAGAAGATGGTCCAGTTTTGCGGAAATGAAGTCTCCCGGAGGGCGTCGGTCCAGGTAGCCAGGCCGATGAAATTCTGGGTCAGATTGCCGATGGCGGTGATGCCGGTCTCGATGGTGTAGCGGGCCTTGCCGCCGCCGATGAGCACATAGAGCAGCAGGGCGAAGAACAGGTAGGTGCAGGAAGCGGCCAGCTTCGCTACGCCTTTCATGCCGAAATACACGGTGACCGTGTAGACCAGGCAGATGATCACCAGGATCGCGATGGTGAACAGATTGGACTGCTCAATATGGAAGACTGCGCTCAGCGCCATGGACAGAAGCGGCGTCGCCAGGGAAAATGTGGTAGCGGTGCCGGCCAGCAGCGCGAATACAGCGATCAGGTCGATGAGCTTCCCGGCGGGACCGTCGGTCCATTTGCCAAGAAGCGGCCGGCAGGCCTCGGAATATTTCTGCTTATTGCGCTTGCGGACGTGGATCATGAAGCCGAAGGCTACGGCCAGAACCATATAGAAGCTCCAGGGGATCGGACCCCAGTGGAACAGCGGGTAGGTGCTGGCCCAGTCCTGGACGCCGCCCAGATCCGTGATACGGGATTCGCCGGCATAGAGGATCCATTCACACAGGGAATAGAACAGGATATCGGCGGCCAGACCGGCGGTAAACATCATGGAGCCCCATTGGAACGAGGTGTACTGCGGTTTCTCCTGATCCCCCAGCCGGATGCTGCCGTATTTTGAAAATGCGATATACAGGGAGCACAGAAGCATCCCCAGCCCGATGAGCAGATAATAGCTGCCCAGCTCGTCGCCGAGAAAGAAGCGGATAGACGCCAGAACCTGTCCGGAACCGTCCGGAGCTGCCACAAATACGATGCACAGCAGCAGGATGCAGATAAACGGTATGATCGTGGTGACCAGATCAAGCTGTTTTCTCAGAGGGGCGAAAGATTTATTCTCGCATTTCTTGTTCATAAGATTCTCCTTTTGTTCAAAAATGTATCAAAAATGATTCATATTGAACATGATATCACACAAGAACGGAAAATGCAACTCTGTCTTTCTGAAGATTTTCTGACGTTTTCTCAAAATGGTTCTGCAGTTGAAGCTGGAATGAGCAGATGGAGTGGACGGTGACCGTATTGGAAACAGCGCCGGAACCGCAGATGGGTGATGGCGATGGTCAGTCCACGGCAGAGCGCTATGGCAGGAATAGCGCCGGAACTGCAGCCGGGTGATGACGGACGGTCAGTCCGCCGGCAGACCGCTGTGGTAGGAATAATTGCCCAATTCTTCTATGATGTCGGTAAAATCAACCCCCTCCGTGACCGTCTCGGGGGAGATTTTTTTATGCTCTTCCATAAGCTCCGGCGCCGGATTCTGCCGCGCGATAAGCCGAAGCGCGATCAGCGAATACACCGTTCCGCAGCGGGCGAGGGCCTGGTGGAACAGATCCATAAAGGAAGCGTCGGAAGCCAGACGGCGGTCCCAGGGGTTGGACCAGGTCTCATGATCCAGATTCAGGCTCTGACGCGGATCGATCACGTGGTCGGTCACGATCTTGCGGGAGATCACCGGGTTTTTGAGGAAAATAGATTCCATGAACTCCACCCGGGTCCGCTTGTGGCCGGATGGATCCGCCAATGTACGGCAGCCGAAGCGCAGAGCCAGAATGGACCGATGGATCATCCGCGGCGTCACCTGGAAATTATTTTCGTAGGTGATCGGATAGCAGGCGATATTGATGCAGTCGCAGAGAAACCGGGAGATAAACTGCATCTCCTGGGGATTTAAGCAGATCGTGGCTGCCTGGTTAAATTCCGAAGGCTTTTTCTTCTTGTATTTCTGGAGCAGAAGGGCGTCGATCTCATTTTCCAGCTGCGCGTGGAGACCGTGAAGCTTGACCTCCGGCCTGCCCGCGTCATAATGGATCCGTCCGTAGACGAAGGGATGGCAGATGGAATCGCAGATATAATGGCAGACGTAGCCGCAGAAATAGGCAAGGGCCTGCTCCCGCTGCTGGCGCGACCGAATCTGCAGGGTCTCCTGTATGTAGGTGATAAAGAAATCGCGCACATGATGCTCGTGCATATAGGAGCCAACGTTGCGGTAATCGCGGTGGCGCAGGATCGGCAGGTTGTAAAAGAACATGTCCGGCCCCTGCAGGCCCAGCTGGTAGAGCCACCGGTATTTGGCGATGATGTGCTTGAGCGGGGCGGCGGGAAGGTCATTGTATGCTTTCATTCCTAAGATGTAATGGGTCGTAAAGCCGGGCATATGGAAAGCCTCCTTAATACGGATGGGTTTTCTGCAGTGACGGTATCCGAGGCCGCGGCGCGGAACTCAGAGCTTTGCTCCGATAGTATAGCATAAATATTTTGTAAATGCGAGAGAAACCAGTAACTGTCAGGCATAGTTTTCCGAAAAAAGGAATAGAAGGGTAGAAAAGACACGCGGGAGGCGTCTCTTGATTCATTGGCTGCATAATCTGGTGTGGGGACCGGCGCTGATCGGACTGCTGCTGGCGGCCGGGATCTATTATACGTGGAAGAGCGGATTCTTCCAGATCAGAGGGTTTCGGATATGGTGGCGCGCGACGGCCGGAAGCCTGTGGGGGAGTGGGGCTGCTGCAGGAAACGGTGCAGAAGGCGCAGTGAAGTCGGAGGCGCGACCCGGCGTGGACGACGGAAAGAAGCCGGCTGCGCGAGCCGACGCGGCCGTCGGAAAGAAGCCGATTGTCAGGGGCAGTACGCCTGACGATGGAAAAGCGAATGGCCAAAATGGCGCGGCCGGTCAGGAGAACGGCGCCGCGCTGACCAGGATTCAGACGACGTGCACCGCGCTGGCGGCTACGATCGGAACCGGCAATATCGCCGGGGTGGCCACGGCCCTGGTGGCCGGAGGTCCCGGGGCGATCTTCTGGATGTGGGTATCCGCGCTGTTGGGAATGATGACGGCCTATGCGGAAGTGAGCCTGGGAATCCGTTTTCGGAGGCGGCAGCCGGACGGTTCGTGGTTTAGCGGCCCCTGCGCGTATCTGTCGGAAGGACTGCATATGCCGCGTCTGGCGATTATCTATGGGATATTGTGCCTGTGCGCATCGCTGGGGATGGGCAGTATGGTTCAGTCGAACGCGGTTTCCCAGATGCTTTCGGCTTCCCTGGAAATCCCGCCGCTTGTCAGCGCGGTTACTGTGACGGCGCTGGTGCTTGGAATCGTTCTTGGGGGAGCAAAACGGATCGCGAAGGTGACGGTATGGATGGTTCCGCTCTCTGCCGTCGTCTATGCGGCCGGTTCCGTGACAGTGCTTTTCGTATGCCGCGGACAGATCCCGCGGATTTTCGGGGAGATTTTCCGGGACGCGCTGACGCCGAAGGCAGCGCTGGGAGGAGCGGGAGGCTACGGCGTCCTGCGCGCGCTGCGTCAGCGCGCAGGAAAAGGCGCTTTTGGCGCATTTCCCGCATTCCGTTATGGCGTCGCCAGAGGCGTATTCTCCAATGAAGCTGGGCTGGGAACGCTGGCGGGGCTCCATGGAGCCGCTGGGGATACGACGCCGCGGGAGCAGGGGATGTGGGCTATGTTCGAGGTGTTTGCTGATACGCTGGTGATCTGTACGATGACGGCGCTGGTGATTCTGTGCGTCGTGGGAGACGGGGAAGGACTGAGCCGATGCGAGTTGGATGGGGCGGCGCTGGCGGGCAGGTGTTTCGGCCGCGTGCTTGGATCTGCGGGGGAATACCTGGTTTCTGCGGCGATGGCCGTGTTTGCATTTTCCACCATGATCGCGTGGTATTTTCTGGGACGTCAGACGCTGGGGGCCGTGGTGAGCCTGGCGGAACGGCTGCGGAGAAACTGCGGCGGGCGCCGGAAGATGGACACGACGGCAGACGGCCGGCAGATGTCTGATTACCGACCTGAAACATGCATGAACGAAACGACCGGCGTGAGCGGAGAAGCCGGCGCAGCCGGATACATGGCGGAATCTATATATTTACTCCTTTATGTGTACGCGGTCTTTCTGGGATGCGTAAGCAGCCTGACTTCAGTATGGGAACTGTCGGACGTCTTTAACGGTCTGATGGCGTTTCCGAATCTTCTGGCGCTGTTTCTGCTGCGCAGGGACGTTCCATTTGGATGGCGGTCCGGAATGGACGGAACCGGCTGGTTGGGCAGAACGGATCAGTAGGATAGAGCTGAACGGCTGGATAGAGCCGACCGCTCGAACGGAGCTGAGCGCTTGAATGGAGCCAGCCGACTGAACAGAGCTGACCGGCTGCATTTTCACGGATAAAAAGTTTGCCGCCCGGCAGCGGCTCTGCCCGGCGGCAAACTTTCTATAATGGATTAAAAAGGGAGGAGAGCTGATAACCAATATTATCAGCTCAAGTATTATGAAAAAAATCATACTGGTTATCTGTTATTTACTATAAGGAAGAAATATGAAGAAATGATGCTGAATGTGTAAATCTTTTTTGAATAAATTGTGAACATCGCGGGACTTGCTGATATAAAATTCCTGTGATATATTGATATGCAGGAGAGGAAGCCGTGGGGCCGGTTTTGCGCAGGGATCGAAACCGACCGGCATCCGTCGTCCGTAGAGTTCATGATCGCAGCAAAATGTGAGAATCTGTGTCAGGAGGGGATTTCTATGAAGAAGAACCGATTTGCGGCAGCGGGCTGTATGATATGCGCCTGTATGCTTTTGGCGGCCTGCGCGCCGCAGGTGACGGCCAGCGTGCCGGATGTGATTACGGTGCAGATGGCGGAGAGTAGTACGGGCGCGGGAGACGCCTCTGTACAGGCGGATGCGGGCGGATCGCCGGCAGTGCCTGGCAGTATTTCCGGGACAAATGCCGCAGAGATGCGGACGGTGACGGTCACGGCGGCGGAGACGGTGAAGGTGGCGCCGGATATGGCGCGGGTCGTTTATGAGATCACGACGGAGGATAAGGACGCCGAGGTCTGCCAGCAGAAGAACGGCGAGACGCTGGACGCGGTGATCGCTTATTTAAAGGAACAGGGAGTGGCGGAGAAGTCCATCCAGACGTCGGATTTTTCGCTGAATCCGCAGTATGAATATCCGGGCAATGGCCGGCAGGTTCTGGTCGGTTATGAGATGGATACCCAGCTGACGGTGTCGGACGTTCCGATGAATCAGGTGGGAGAGCTGCTGACCGGTGCGGTGAGTGCCGGAGTGAGCCGGATCCGGGACGTGTCTTACTACGCCAGCGGATATGATGAAGCTTACGACCAGGCGCTGGCGCTGGCTATGGAGATGGCGAAGGAGAAAGCGGAGGCGATCGCCCATGCCGGAGGCTGTCAGGTGACGGATGTATTGAGCGTGACCGAGTCTGCCGACCGCCAGAGCGGCCGGTATGTGGATTCCGGCATCAGCCAGAATGTGATGGCGAAAGCGGCTGCGGAGGACAGCGCTGTGGCGATGGCTGTTATGGCCGGCGAAATGGAGATCGAGGCAGAGATCACGGTGGTGTACCGACTGCTGCCGCGGTAGGAGACAGATGTGGAACCGGCCGTGTAGTATTTCCATGTAAGCAAGACGACAGTGACGCCTTGCTTGTATTCGGATAATAGAACCGGTGTGGGCATCAGCGGCGCCGGAATTATGTGCAGGGACAATCCCGCAGAGAGATCGTTACAGGCAGGAGTTATAATATAGTATGATAGAGATACGACTGAATGACAATTCATATGAACAGGACATCCGGGAGCTTCTGATGGCATTCTATCCCGGGGATGGATTCGTCTATGGAACGGCGGAACCGGATCGCAGCAGTGTGACGGATGAACGGCCGGCTGCGCCTGCGGCGTCTTCCGATATCCGCCTGACCGTAGAAGGACTGGTAAGCGGCGACCGCCGTTCCTTTCGCCTGCGCCTGATTTTTGCGGAAAAAGCGGAATTTCATGTGCTGCGCAATCTCCCGCCGGAGCTTGAGAAGGAGGCCGCGGCCGCCCGCCGGAGCGAGTCCATTTCCCTGGACTATGACGACCGCACCGACGCGAAGAACAAGATCAAGCGCCGTCTCTATGTGCTTCTGATGTTCGCCACCGGGAAGCTGCTTCCGTGGGGCGCGCTCACCGGCATCCGGCCGACGAAGATCGCCATGACGAAGCTTCAGGAGGGCATGGAGGCGGATAAGATCGCCGCGTTCATGAAGGAGAATTATTACGCAAGCGGCGAGAAGATCGCCCTAAGCATCGAGATCGCGCAGCGGGAGCGGGAGCTTCTGTCCGCCGTCGACTGCGC
>CANPYE010000017.1 GCA_947588005.1 uncultured Lachnospiraceae bacterium
CTCCGGGGGATGCGCACGGTTCGCTTCGGTGTTTGCCCTCCCTTCGGTCGGGCGCGAACCGGCGCGGTATAATCTCTTGCGAGATTATACCATGTCCTCCGGACATGCTCCCTCCGGGGGATGCGCACGGTTCGCTTCGGTGTTTGCCCTCCCTTCGGTCGGGCGCGAACCGGCGCGGTATAATCTCTTGCGAGATTATACCATTATTTTCAGATAAATACAAACATTACCGGCAGAATTTTCACTCTCTGTAATACGCCAGCATCAGATCCACCATGCGCCCGTAGCTCTTGACTCCGTCCGACTGGCTGTTGATCTTCAAATACGTGTCGTTCATCTGATTGGCCACCTCGGCCACCTTGCCTTCATAGCGGTTCCAGAACGCGTTATTATCGGCGAGATCCGCCCGGCTCTGTTCGTTCAGCCGCCCGTATAGATCCACGTATGTCTCCATATCCTGCGCCGCCAGCGCGTTCCCGGCGTAGACCCAGCCGGTCAGATAGCCGCTATAGCAAAAGGACGGATCCGACGAACCGATACACGCCAGATAACCGATGAAATTCGCCTCGTCCTCGCGCATAAATCCCCGCAGATGGGAAAGCTCATGGCAGATCGTATGCGGAATATTGTAATTCGTCATGGCCCGGTTGTAATTGGCCTCCACCGTAAACGGCGAATAGATCCCGGACAACTGCTGCACCGACAATATCCACGGCACTGCAAGCGGTTTCGGACGGGGATAATACCCGGACAACTGAGGATAGATCTCCCCCAGACCGGCCATGGCGCGCCGCCCTTCCTCATTCCAGGCCCGGTTATAGGGCGTCGTATCCACTGTTTCATTCACTTTCTCCGTGAGGTATTCACAAAGGGCAGTCAGTTCCTCCACCGAGGAATCGCGCACCTCCAGATCCAGATAGCTTGAAAATGGGCGCCGGTAATAATTGACGCCGCAGCAGGCCGTATAAAGAAATGCCAGAAGCCCCAGGATCAGACACGCGGCCGAGAACCACGCGCCCGCCGCCCCTGTTACGGATTCCGTCCGTATCACAGCGGCCCGAATATGGGACATAGTAAACAAAATCAACCATATTATACTTAAATATAGCAGAAGCTCCACCACTGAGAATGGAAATATCCCGCAAATCCGTCCATATATTCCCACAATCCACGGATACACCGTCGTCGCGTACCACTCTCCGAACGCCGAGTATCCGCCGCCTGTCTCACCGGCGAGCACACGCAGCGCGGGGAAGCCTCCGCCGGCGTTATTTCCTGCCAGCCAGCCTGCCCCGGGAATGCCGCGGGCCGCCAGCTGAAGGACGCTCGCTGCCAGCAGCAGAATGACCCCCGCCGCCGCCATTCGGGCATGGCGCCGGGATCTTTGTCCGTTATCTTTATGTAAACTATCATTCTTCTTCATATGCCGCTCTCCGTTTTCTCCTGTCCGGATCCGCCGTCTCCTGCTTCCTGTATGAAAAGTATACCATATCTTACTCCCTCCACATATAAATTTTTTCTTACCATTTTCAAAAAGCCCTTGCGGATTGCCCGAAACTCATTTACACTGATAGGGAAACGGAGAAAGAAGGTCAGTATGGACTTATGAAGAATACAGAGAATGCAGATCAGAGGGAGCAGATCGAAGAAGATGAGGAACCGTTCAGCTGGAAGAAAGAACTTCTGAGCTGGCTTGAGATACTTGTACTCGCGGCGGCTGCCGCGTTTATTCTGGATACATTCATCATCGCAAACAGCCGCATTCCAAGCGGCTCCATGGAGACCACGATCATGACCGGCGACCGGGTCATCGGGTCCCGGTTAAGTTATACCTTCGGAAAGCCTGAGCGGGGCGATATCGCGATCTTTGTCTTCGGCTATAACTGCCGCGGATGCGGTGCCGAATACCAGAAGACCCCGGAGAATGTCTGCCCCGCATGCGGCCGAAAGGATTTTCTTAACAAAGTTATTTACTATGTGAAGCGCGTCATCGGCGAGCCGGGGGACGTGGTGGACATCCACGACGGCCACGTCTATCTGAACGGCTCCGCGGCGCCGATGGAGGAGCCGTACCTTTCCGAAGAAATGGCGACTCCGCAGGCGCTGCATTACGAAGTGCCCGAAGGGCATTACCTGATGCTGGGCGATAACCGGAACTATTCGCTGGACGCCCGCTTCTGGCGCTACACCTATATTGACGAGGACCAGATGGTCGCCAAGGTGCTGTTTCGGTATTTCCCGAAGATCAGCCTGTTAAAGTAACGTTTACTTTAAAGTAATATCCCGGTTTTTCATAACGTAGTTGCGGGACACACCCAGCTCGCGGATCCATTTGCGCGTCTCCAAAGTCTGCCAGGAACCGCTTCCAAATCCGTGGCCGTCGTCATTATCCCAAAGCCACTCAGGCGTCGGCCACAAACAGATGGAAGGGCTGATCGCCTGATAGACATTCTTGCCGACGCCCGCCTGTCCGTGATGCGCCATCTGCACAATATCCGCCTTCAGTTCCTCGCCGGGAACGTTCTGCAGGAGCAGGTCTCCGGCCGGCTCTCCCATATCCCCCAGGAAAATGAGCCGTACGCCGTTCATTTCTGCCCGGTATACGACCGAGCTGTTGTTCACGTTCGGCGATTCCGTACTGAACAGGGCATTGTTGAGCACTTTTATCTCGATACCGGGCACCGAGATCTGATATCCGGCGGATACATGATCGACGACTACCCCCGACGGCTGCTGCGCCAGACGCTGTTTAAAAATCTCGACAAAAGGCGCTTCGCCTGCGTCCGCTTTATAATACCACGCGATATCGGTCAGGCAGCAATAGATATGATCTATAACGATTCCCGTTCCTGCTCTCCCGAGAATTTCGCTTAGCGCGCCCATGTGGTCAGAATCCGGATGGGTGATCAGCCATGCGTGCACATGACCGCCCATCTCTCTTATTGCCGTCATCACCACATCCGCGTCGGCATCCCAGCCGCCGTCCACAACCACAAGACCGCCTTCCTTCGACTGAAAAAGAATGCTTAGCCTCTGGGCGCCTGACTGTCCGTGCAGCATAGTCAGGCTTCCGCCGTCAAACAGCGGCGTTTCCTGTCCGGTAACCGGCGTAGATTCCGCATATACAACAGACCCGGTCGGGTCAAGCGGACCCAGCGGGCCCAGCGGTCCGTTCGAAGCTGTTCCGGGCGCTTCCATAGAAACTGCCGAGGCGGAAACCGCCGGAGCCAAAACCGCACAAGCCGCCGCCATAACAACGGCGGCTATTTTCTTATGATCCAGAAATACACGTATTTTCATATTGTTTTATTCCTTTCATGCATAGCCCTTACTCTTTATTCCTGCGGAAAATCCTCCGCGATCACGCTCCACGCCGCGTCCATGCTGTAATACTTTCGCACAAATTCCTGGCTTCTTTCGCTCAGCGCCCGGCAGTTCTCCGGACTCTGATAGATGCCGGCGGCCGCCTCGGCGAAGGCCTCAGCCTGATCGGCGATCACCATTACATCCTCCGCCTGTGGAATGCCCTCGGCTCCGATGGATGTGGTTACGACGGCGGCTCCGTTATACAAAGCCTCCACCACCTTACCCTTCACGCCGGCGCCGTAACGCAGCGGCACGACGACCAGGCGTGTGGTATCGTAAAGCCGTACCAGCTCCTCGTCGCTGACAAAGCCCTTGATCACTACCCCGGGCACCGTCTGCTCCAGCGCCCGGATCTCGTCGGTTACCCGGGAACCGGCCACATAGAATTTCGGCGGTTCGACCCCCTCGTTCCGGAATTTTTCGCAGAACAACGGATAGACCTCCTTCGCGAACCAGAGCACCGCGTCCGCGTTCGGCGGATGCGCGAAGCCGCCCACGAACAGGATCCCCTCCCGTTCGGCAAAATTCTGAGGAATGTTATCCCTGAACTCGTCGTACACATAGGCCACGATATCCTTCACCGGGATATTTTCATCCTCTGCCTTCACCGCGTCGCGCTCCACAATGGAAGGATAGTAGGACATATCCACCTTGTAGAACAGGGACATCTCGATGCCCTTCCAGTAATCTGCGGCACGGCGGCGGTCCGGATCCATGGTCAGAGCGTACTCCCGGCTCTCCCGCAGATAGTGCAGGTCATGTCCGTAATAGATCAGCTTGATGTCTGTATTCTCCCGCAGATAATCGACGTACTTGATGGCGATATGCGGGCGGTTCATATACACGGCCGCGATATCCTTCTTGTGCGCGGTGATCCAGTCCCAGATGCCCGCCTCGTACTCCGCGCCCGACAGGATCTCGACGCCCATCTGCTCCAGAGCGGTGGAATAGGGCTCCTCATGGGCGAAATTATCTCCCAGGAATTTAACCGTATAGCCGTGCTTTAGGAACATTTTCAGGTACTGATAGGTGGTCTTGGACCCGGCGTCCTTATCGAACGTAGGCACGTAGTGGTCGATCACCAGAATAACTGGTTTCCCCATGCTGCGCTCACGGGCCCGGAACGGGTCGGGATTGCCGTTATTCTCGCACTGGTGCTTCAGCTCCTCCGCCCATTTTTCCTTAAGCTTCTCCGTGTTCTCGATCTGATACCGCTTGAGGCCCTCGCCCTGCACATCGGTTCCATTGGAAATCCCTTCGTAATGGATCACCTTCGACCGCGGCTGGTACACCACCCGGTACCCGGCCTTTCTCACCTCAAAGGCCAGATCCGAATCCTCGCAGTAGGCCGGCGCGTAACGCTCGTCGAATCCGCCGATCCTTTCCCACAGCTCTCGGGGCAGAAGGGTCGCCGCGCCGGAGATATAATCCACATCCTTTACGTAGTTGTACTGGGGCTTGTCCGGATCGTCCAGACGGCCGTAGTTCCAGCCGGAACCGTCGCTCCAGATGATGCCGCCCGCTTCCTGCAGACGCCCGTCGGGGTAGACCAGCTTGGAGCCCACCATACCGATGGACGCGTCGGAGCGGATCAGATTTACCAGCGACGAGAGCCACCCTTCCGTCACCTGTGTGTCATTATTTAAGAACATGATATACCGGCCGCGGGCCTTCTTCGCCGCCTGGTTGCAGTTTTTAAGGAAGCCCTGGTTCGTCCCGCCCCGGCTGACCGTCACGCCTTCCACGTAACGGCCGACGTGCTCCGTAGCGTCTGTGGACACATCGTCGGCAATTATCACTTCGTAGGACACATCCTGCGTATGCTCCAGAATCGAGACAAGGCAGGCGTACGTATATCCGATCTGGTTATAGACCGGGATCACAATGCTCACTTCCGGCTGTTCCGGCCGCTGAAATACCAGTTTCCGGTGCTCCCGGTACAGATCGCCGATCTCGAAATCGCCGTCCCGCAGGTTCTTTCCTTCCTCCGTCTTATAAAACTTCCAGGAGCGGATCGGATGGGTCATATATTCTTTCCGATAATGAAGCCGCTTCCGCTGCGGCGACCCCTTCGGATATTTCGCGTTGAATTTCTCACCCAGCTTGCGGCGGACCTTGAAAATGACCGCTTCATGGCCGTTCAGATAGGTCAAAGTCTTGCCCATCTCGTCGATCTCATGGCGGAGGTCTTTAATCATGATCTCCAGATTCGTCACATGATTGTCCGTCAGCCGCTTGACCTCCGTCATCTTGCGGATCGCCGCGCTCTGGTCATGGATCTGGGCCTTCAGACGGCCTTCATTCTCCTTCGAGCGCGCCAGCTCCGCCTCCAGGCGGCGCAGCTCCTCGTCCATCTCCGTAAAGCCTTTCGCGGACCGCGGCTTTACCAGATAATTCTCCAGATAGAGAACCTGGTTCTCGCCATGGACATAATACTGGAAATTCCTCTCCATGGAATCGTAAAGCGCCTCCGCCTCCGGCGTAATGCCGAACCCGCCGAGCCACTCGCTAAGCGTCCCGCAGCCGTCTATCAGGCTCTTAAACTGCCGGTAAGCGTAAAACAGGATTCGGTAGCGGATATAGTCGATGGGCACCGGGAAATCAAAGACCCATTCATAATCCAGGCAGTAATTGCCGTCGTCGGTCAGCAGCACATTCTCAAACAGCAGATCGATATTGGAAACATGGAAGCAGGGAACGTTCCAGCCGGCGTCCGATCCTGCGGCCGCCGCTCCGTCTCCATCCGATTCCGTTCCGGCGTCCGATCCCGCTTCATCCGCCGTCGACGCCGCGGTATATCCCGCAAGCACACTCATTTCTTTCTCGCCGAACACGATCGCAAAGCCTTCCGTCGGCGCGAAGGGCTCGATATCTCCTTCCTCTGCCGCCAAAAGCACATCGATACTCTGCCGGATCAGCTCGATCGGCGCCTGTCCGCTTACGATCTCGTCGGTAAGCCGCGCAGCCAGCGTGCGGCCGGTCAGATAGGGGAATGTGACCGCGCTTCCGTCCGGATTCTTCTCCCCCTGCAGATATTTCAGAAGCTCATGCTGGGCCGAAAGCGCCCCATACTGCGCCGTAAAATGATCGATATGCCCCCTGCCTTCCGCGTTCAGGGCGCTTTTCTCCACCCGGCGCTCTCCGCCGGCCCCGCCCAGGATCATCGTCTTGAGCTGAAATTCTTCCCGACGGGTGCTGTTGTATTTCATATACTGGGGACCGTCCTTCTGAATCGTACGGCCGCCGCGGCGCCAGATCGCCAGATAAGCGTTGGCGTACTGGTCAAACTTTCCCTCCTTCACCACCTGGTCGAAGGCCGCTCCCATATCGAAAAACGGATAATCCGGGAAATCGTAGGCCGCGATCGTGTTGGTCAGATCGCCTTCCCGCGGCAGATACGCGTCGGAGTAGATCGTCACCGGCAGCCTGTAATCCGGCATCGGGTAATAAAACTCCAGACTGCCGCCGTCCCCGCCGCCCATCAGCCACCCCGTAAGGGAATCCTTTGAAAGGCTGTGAGCGTCCTTTGCCGCACCGGCCCAGTATTTGATGCCGAGCGGATTGCATACCGCTGCGATCAGCTCGCCGTCCGGCTTCAGAAGGGACTTCGCGGCCTCGATCTCGGCTGCGCTCTCCTCAGCGCTCAGCTCATCCTGCTCCAGATCGCCGATGAGCATTATATAATCGTAAAGTCCCTTCGCCTGGGAAATGTATTCCGCAAGCGTCCCCTGCACATAGTTGATATTTTTATATCCGTCCTGTCCGGCATGGCGCAGGCGGTTGATCTCCAGATTAGCCCAGGATGGATCGATCACGTCCACCCGGGATACTCTCCGGGCATAAAGTCCCGTTAAAGCGCCGAAATCCGCCCCCACCTGAAGGAGCGTTCCCTCCCTGCGGAATGGGTACCATTCCAGCAGATTCTCCCTCTGCGGAGAGAGCGCGTAGAGAAATTCCAGCTTGGGATTGGCTCCTAGAATCGCCTTTTCATCGGCGCCATATGTCTTGATAAGCCCCAGCAGCCTGCGTTCCACTTCCGTTCGTTCTTTCTCTGGTTTCATAGTGTTCCTTTCTTCTCCGCCTTCACTTCCGACTCCATATCGTAGACCCCCACCGTGTTCTTATTCGATATCACAGTCAGGCTCAGCACGTCGTAGAGCCGGTGATAGACCACATGCTCGCCCAGCTCGAAGCCGGTGCAGCTCATGCTCAGCAGGTATTCTCCCCCCTGCAGCGTCATCTTCTGTGTAAATGAAACCTCGTACTCGTCGCCGTCCTGCACGGGCCGGATATCCGTCCCCTCATACATCGTGTTCGTGCCGGTCAGCTCGGTTCCCTTCTTATCCTTGATCGTATACGTAAAGATCGGCGTCTGGATCGGCGCGTGGAAACGGATCTTCTCGCGGATCGTGAACTGTTCGCCTTTCAGAAGAAGATTCGTCAGATTCCCACGGCTGTCGAACAGGCCCATATCGTAAATCTCCGCCCTTCCGTCGCCGTACTCGGTGCGGTTGGGATTGACCGCCAGGCTGTCCTTCATGAGCGCGGGGCGGGACTTTTCACCGCCTAAGCGCTCGCGGTCCGTCTCTCCGGATACGCCGCCGGCCATCGAGCCAGTTTCATTCTCCGCGTCGCCGCCGGCCGCCGGATCTGATTTGCCTGCCTTTTCCATGCCAGCCGCGTCGCCGCCGGAATCTCCGGCGGCCGCCCCCATCTTCTGCCGCCGTTCCGCCGCCAGCTCCTCCTCCAGCGATTCCATCTGATTCGCCAGGATCTTCTTATACAGATCCACCATATGCCCGGCAGAACCTTCGGCGATGAAATTGCCTTTATTTAACAGCACCACCTTATTACAGTATTTCAGGATGCTTCCCATATCATGGGTTACCATCAGGATCGTGGTTCCCTTCTGCCGGATCTCCTCCATGCGCCGGTAGCATTTGGCCTGGAAAAATACGTCCCCCACCGAAAGCGCTTCGTCCACGATCAGGATCTCCGGATCCACGTTGATCGCAAGCGCAAAGGCCAAGCGGACGAACATACCGCTGGAATAGGTCTTCACCGGCTGATTCACGAAATCGCCGATGTCCGCGAAGTCCAGGATATCCTGCAGCTTCGCGTCCATTTCCTTCCGCGTAAAGCCCATCATGCTTCCGTTCATGTAAATATTCTCGATGCCGGTATAATCCATGTTAAAGCCGGCGCCCAACTCCAGAAGCGCTGACACCGTGCCGTTCACCGTCACTTCCCCGGTGGTGGGCGACAGCACGCCGGTAATGATCTTAAGGATCGTGGATTTACCGGAGCCATTGGTCCCGATGATACCCACGGTCTGCCCCTTCTCCACGGAAAACGACAGCCCGTTAAGGGCATAGAAATCCCTGTGGTACTCCTTATGGAAAGGATTCAGGGATTCCTTCAGCCTGTCGATCGGCTTATCATACAGCTTATAGATTTTTGTCACATCTTTTACGATGATGGCATTCTCCATGGAACTCCTCCTAAACCGCCTGGCAGTCTCCTGGCTCTTTCCGCGCATCCGCGCACGGTCAGACCCTGGCTCTCTCCGTGCATCCGAGCACGGCCAGACTCCGGCTTACGTCCTACAGCACATCCGAGAAATGCGGCCGCAGCCTCTTAAACGCCTTAAGCCCCGCCAGAAGAAGCGCTGCCGTCACAAGCCAGAAATATACCGTTACCGTCGGCCTCTCCCAGAAAGCGCTGCCGGTCAGCATACTGTCCCGGTAGCCGGTGACAAGATACCAGACCGGATTCAGCTTCAGCACCTGGTCCAGCCAGGCCGGGTGATTCGCGAACATGGCCGGATCCCACATGATCGGGGTCACCCACATCCAGACCTGCAGGAAAATATTGACGATCTGCGCCATATCCTTAAAGAATACATTGACCGCACTGGTGAAATACACAACGCCCAATGAGAACACCGTCGCGGCAAACGAATAATACGCGATCTGCAGCCAGCTGACCTTCGGGAACGTCCCGTACAGCAGAAATACCGCTATCATAATCAGCACAAAGATCACATGCACCATCAGGCAGGAGATCACCTTGATCACCGGCAGGATCTCCACCTGGAAGACCACCTTTTTCACCAGATAATTATACTCCTGCAGGCACCCGGTCCCCGCGTTCAGCGCCTCGCTGATAAAAAACCACGGCACGATGCCGGGGATCAGCCACTGCACATAAGGATATCCCGGGACAGGCGGCGCGTTCTTAAAGCCCATCTGGAATACAAAGAAATAAATCAGCACCGTGACCACCGGCTGAATGAACATCCAGACTACGCCGAAATAGGACCCTACAAAGCGCTTCCGGAAATCGGATTTCGCCAGGTCCCAGATCAGCTTCCGCCGCTTCACCATTTCTTTTGCCAGTGTGACCAGATAATTCATCGATGCTTCTCCCGCTGTTTCCTTCTGTTATTCCTCTCTGTCCGTGTCCTTAGCCGGGCGCGGGCATTCTCCGCTAAGACAGTCCGGCGCGGTTTAGAATTTGAATGTATCTGCGAGGCCGCCCCACTTCTTATCCCTCTCGGAAAAGATCAGCTCCATTCCCTCCTCGATGGGCCACTCAATCCCGATCTGAGGATCGTTCCAGATCAAGCCGCCCTCGTCGCCGGGATGGTAAAAGTCCGTTACCTTATAGGCGAACTCCGCCTCGTCCGACAGCACCAGGAATCCATGGGCGAAGCCGGGCGATACATAGAACTGCTTTTTATTCTCCGCCGACAGCTCGACGCCGAACCACTGGCCATAGGTCGGAGACTTGGCCCGCAGGTCTACCGCCACGTCAAAGACCCTTCCCCGAATAGCCCGAACCAGCTTCCCCTGGGGGAACTGCTTCTGATAATGAAGCCCGCGCAGCACGCCTTTCACGGACATGGACTGGTTGTCCTGAACGAAGACCATATCAAGCCCCGCAGCCTCAAAATCCCGCTGGTTATACGTCTCTATGAAATATCCTCTTGCGTCCTCATGAATCTCCGGCTCGATCACGTATAATCCTTCGATATGACAGGGCGTCACCTTTATCTTTCCCATAAATCCGTCTCCTTTTTCTTCTCTGCTTCCAATCCCGGCTGACCACGCCGCCGCGAACGCTCCCGCCTCAGCCCCGCATGCACACGACGCTGAATAAGCGAAGCACCACATATAGATTGGCGCAGCACATCAAATACAATATACTACGGTTTCCATCCTTTGTCAAAACCAACCGGTCATTTTTACAGGCCATAAGCAGCACCGGCAAAAACGGCAGAAAATACCGTCCCTGAACCCCCTCGATCACCGCAGACGTCCGCGGCGTCCAGGATATCAGCATGGACAGCATCGCGGCCGCCATACAGACCGCGCATACGAATACGGCCCACCAGCGCCGTCCTCCGGTGAGGATCAGGCTTTCGCCCGGCACACGAAACGCCAGCAACAGAAGTCCGGCCGTATAAAATACGACCAGAAAATACGGCACATTCAGAACCGCGTCCAGACTGCTCAGCTGAGAGCCGATCATGGTCAGATGATATTCGTCCAGCTGATGAAGGAATGTATTGTAAAACATCTGGAGCAGGAGCAGCGGCCGGTGCATAAGCAGCGTGAGACTGAAACCCGCCTCCCCGCCGACCGGAAGCACAGCGTCAACCGCAGACGCATACGCACTTACCACGTCCGCATTTACCAGCACCATCACAACGACCCACGCGCCCACAACCGCAATCGCGGAAGCCAGCCATTTCCCCCAGCCGCCGAACTTGCGGACCGGAATCAGCAGACAAAGTCCCATCATCGGCGCATAGACCATCTTGCAGGGGCCTCCCGCCGCCATGAGCGCGGCCAGAAGCGCCACATCCCGGATGCGGACCCGCTCCCGCGCATAGGCCAGATCCAGACAGACCGCCGTAAAAAGGAACATACACGCCAGGATCATCACATCATAAGAAAAGGATGCCGCCAGATGCAGCGTCATCGGAAGCAGCGCGACGCCGAACAGGACCTCTTTCCCAAACGGCAGACGCCTAAGCGCCAGCCATGTCATGCCGACAAAAAACAGCAGATTCATGATACGTCCCAGGTACGCGAGCCACAAGCTGTTCAGATGAAGCAGCCGGGCCAGCGAAATACCGACTGCCTGCGGAATGTATGCCGCCGGGGTCGTATTTACCGTATTATACCGGGACGCGGCCAGGACTTCGTCCCCCTGCCACGCGCCGCGCAGCGCCTGCTGCTGAGCGGTCTCTTTCCCGGTCAGCACATCATGGATCTGACGGTAAGTACCTTCCATTAACGGCTGCCCCAGAATATACGCCTCCGTCCCCTCAGGAAGTTCGCCCGCCTGCCAGTAAGCCCCGGACGAATCGATCGGATAACTGCCCTGCGGATCCTCCAGAAACCAGTCCTGCGCCCGAACAAGAACCTGTCCGTTATCCGCCCGGACAGGCTGTCCCAAAAGACGGCTGGAAAGCTCATACGCGGAAAGATAATGACTGATCTCATCCGGCGCCGACAGCGGCGGAAACACCAGAAGATACGCAAGTCCCATCGCCAGTCCAGCTATCGGATAAATCCGGGTCAGTTCCCACTGCCGCCCGCGCACCCTGCGCAGAAACAGCCATCCGAGCGCCAGCGAAGCGCCCATTACCAGCGCCCAGAGTACCAGGTACCAGCCTGTCAGCCATGCGTCGCCATACGCCGCGGCCCCCGCGCGCACATCCAGCAGATGCCACAGGCCAAGTACCATAAGAACTGCCGCCATAATGCCGGTCTCTGCCAGTCCGCGCCGGTCTTTCATCGATTTCTCCATGCTCATTTCTTCTTTTCCGCACCGTCAGCCAGAAGCTCCTGCAGGCGCGCCTTTTCCTCCTGATTCTTCTTTTCGTCAAGCGCTATCTGCTGCACCAGTTCTTTGATCTTCATCTCCAGCTGGGAGATATGGATCGTCATATAGAATACCTTCACGATCAGCACGAAGATCGCGAACAGGAACAGGAAATTCGCCGTCGAATAGATTCCCAGACAATGGGCCGCGAAATCCGCCGCCGCCGGGAACAGGCTGAATACGACCAGCACCAGCGCCAGTACGATCCAGAAAACCGCGCTTTCGATCTGCATCCTTGACTGCCGGATCCTGCGCATCATCAGAAATAAAGTGCCCACCGATACCAAGGTCAGCGCGATCCGCAGCGTCATCGTCATCATAACCTGCTTTCCCTTCCTTCCGTTGTCAGATGTTCCTTTTACTCCAGTAATCCGGGCTGGCACTGCACCGGATCACGACCTGCCTGGGCAGGAAGCGGTACAGCTTCCCCAGCCGGTAGCCGAGAAACTTAAACCCGCTCCCGGCGATCAGCGCCGGCAGAAGGTATCCCCGGCCGGTCTTTATAAGCCATCCGGCCGTCTGCTTTACCATCCGGATCCCTTCCCCCTCCGACGGCACCCCGGCAAATACCTCCGGATGCTCCGCCTGGGACACGGCGAGATCAAAATTTCTCCTGAACTGCTGCATAAATGTAAGATTGTGCGAATGGATCACCCTCGCGTCCGCCGCGTAAGCCACCGCGTAACCCGCCTTCATCACCTTCGCCATATAAAGCATGTCTTCATTGAAAATCGTTCTGCCGGCAAAACCGCCCTGCTTTTCAAACACATCCCTGCGGTAGGCGCAGCAGACATTGGAAGCAAAATATGTCTTGATCCCAAGCTCGGGCAGATCATCGATCGTTTTGATTCGGCTCTTATCTGGATAATTAAAATTCCTCGTATACCGTTCGATCGCCCTGCAGTCCCCTGCCGGAAGCTGGCGGGCGTACGCCGCGGCCACCATCTCGCGCTTCGGGCCCCTCTGTTCAAGCGCCGCCGTCAGCTGCCCGATCAGCCGGTTATCCTGCGGCACCGCGTCGTCCGTCATAAAGACCATCACGTCCGCGTCGGAATATCCGGCGCCCAGGTTCCTGGTACCGCCGTGATCAAACTCCTCTTTGGTCAGATAATGGATCTCCAGATTCGGAATCTGCCGGTAGCTGGCTTCATTCCATCCGCCGCGCTCCGTCTTCATAAGAATGATCCGGTTTACCGGGTGCGTCTGCTTCGCCAGCATCGCAAGAAGCCTTGCAAAGCGTTTATCCGGCCGGTATACGGGGATGATCACATCCACTTTTGTTTTTATCTCATCCATGCTGATTTTCCTTCCTGTTTCCATCTCACTTCTGGCGCGGGCTGTCGCCTCGTCCAGGCCGGAGGTTCCTGTCGTCCTGCACGCGCAGGCTGTCCCTGCCATTCTATCCGGAGCAGACCCCGGCCGGAGGTTTCTGTCTCCCTGCACGTGCGGGCCGTTCCTGCCATTCCAGCCGGCGCAGGCCCTGGCCGGAGGTCTCTGTCGTTCTGCACGTGCGGACCGTCCCTGCCATTCCAGCCGGCGCAGGTCCCGGCCGGAAGTTCCTGTTTCCCTGCGCGCGGGATGTCCCTGCCATTCCATCCGACGCAGGTCCCGGCCGGATCACGTCTCTGCCGCGGCTTTCTCCCCCCGGATCTCACACAGCCACCCGCATCCCGTAAATCCCGCGGTCATGACTGCCATCAGGACCAGATACGCGCACGCGGCTCCGTAAATTCCGCTCTGCCGCACCATCGCCGGCGCCAGAAATACCGCCGCCGCCGTCATCACCGCATAGATCGCAAAGATCACGCTTTGCCTGCGGAGAATGACCAGCACATAGTAGTACAGATTCAGCAGCGCATAGAAACCGCCGCCCAGCACCACCAGCACAAACGGAACGTGATACCGCACCAAGCTGCCCGCGTAAGCCTCTCCCAACAGCGTCTCCAGGATTCCCAGCACAGGCCGGCCCAGAAACCAGGCCAGCCCCACCGCCAGAAGGCTCAGCGCGCCGATCAGGCCGGAGATGCGCAGAAGCGTCTTCTTAAACGCCTCGAATTTATTCTCCGTCCAATACCCGGTCAGCCGGGTAAGAACCGGCCTTATGACAAAGCCAGCCGCCAGATTGATCACCGACGTAGGCATAAAGATCATATTAAAATATCCCGACGCCGCGTCATCCATATTGGCGTCGATGGCGTATTTCGCCGCCGAAAAAATATAAAAATCCAAAAAAACCGATACGAACAGGAGCGCCGCCGCTCCGGTCAGCGGCCGCATCCGCTTCCATTCCCAATCCATGTCCGCTCCGGGAAGCCGCCGGATCATAACCACATCGAAGGCCAGCACGCCGGCCGCCTGGGCCGCCACCGCCGCCATGCAGGCCGCCATAAGCGACTGTGTGAGCGTAAGCGTTGTCAGAAACACCGTCACCGACAGGATCGTCCGGAAGGCGTTGGACTTTCCGGTCAGATGAAGATGACCCTGCCGCTGAAACTCGGACTCATATACATCGGCAAACCCGTCGATCACCTTATAGCAGACCAGCAGGAAAACGACCGCCGCCTTTTCCCGCGAATAGCCGCTGAGCAGAAGATAGACCACTCCCAGCGCAAGCGCGGCAGCGCAGGTCAGCAGCCGGTGGTGCAGATAATCGCCGAAACGGTACTCACCGCGGCCGTCGGTGATCTGAAACGGACGCAGTCCGAAATACGCCACAATGAACATCTGCTGCCCAAGCGTACTGTAGCCGAAGGCAAAGACGCCTCCCTGCTCCTCGCCCGCGATCCGCATGACCAAGAAAGCGAGGACCATGCTGGCAAAAGCATAACAGAAGCTTCCCGCCATGTTCCAGACGATATTCTGTTTTTCCCTGTGCGGGCCGTTCCCCATAAGCAGGGAAGTCCAGCGGGACAGGATATGGGACATGATGAAGCTCCTTTCGCGGGCATTCGCCCTATGGATTCGGATGCATGAGTTCCGGCTTACGTGCAAGCACGACGAACGGGCGCATGTGCGAAGTCCGCAGTGCGCGGCTCGGAAACCTGCGGTTTCCTCGCTCGCGGGCATTCGCCCTATGGATTCGGATGCATGAGTTCCGGCTTACGTGCAAGCACGACGCCGGAACTCATGCATCCGAATCCGCACTGCTCATTGCTTGCCGGAAGTTTTGTATAATCAGGATCGACAGAAGCATACGAATCATATAAGCGGCGGCCACCGCAGGCTTTAAATAGCTTTCGCCGCCGAGCCGCGGGGAAATCGTCACAGGGATCTCAGCCACCTTCGCGCCCTGCTTCAGCAGATACGATACCGTATCCGGCTCCGGCCCGAAATTCAGCTTCAGCGCAAACTCACGGATCATCTTCCGGTTGAACATCCGCATCCCGGAGGTCGGATCGGCCACCTTTACCCCGGTGGTCAGCCTGATCGCCGCTGAGAGAAGCCTGCTGCCGATCATGCGCATCGACGCATCCTTATGCCCTTCGACGAAGCGGCTGCCGATCACGATATCATAGCCTTCTTTCATCTTCTCAAGCATCGGTTCGATATATTCCGGTCTGTGCTGCCCGTCCCCGTCGAACTGGACTGCGCAGTCATAGCCTTCCTGATACGCATACTTCATCCCGGCCTGGAAACATCCCGCCAGGCCCAGGTTCACCGGAAGATCCAGAATATTATACCCATTTTCCCTGCAAAGCTGCGCCGTATGATCGGTCGAACCGTCATTGACCACAACATAATCAAACTGCGGACAGACGCGGATCAGTTCCTCCACGACTGCCCGGATATTTTCTTCTTCATTATACGCCGGTATTATGATCAGTAATCTGCCGTTCATCTTCCCGTCACCATCTCATTCCCAATATTTCCGTCAAAAAACGCACCTCGCACAGAACCGCCGCCAGCCAGATCCGGGCGCACGCCATGGCAAAAGGCCCCGCGTGAAGGTATCTGCGGTAATAATACAGCCTGCTTTTATGAAGGATCCTCTGCTTCGCCGTAATGCTTCCCGCGCTCTTATCTATACTTACGGAGTGGGCATGTACATAGAAAGCGTCCGTAACCAATATTTCTTTAAGTCCCTTGGACCGTATCTTCTGTCCGAGAACCTTTTCCTCACAGTAGAGGAACAGATTCGGATCGAACAGGCTTTTGGCCTGTTTCCCGGTAAAGCAGCTCATTTTTATAAGGAAAAATGACCCCGGCACCGCTCCGACGATCCGGCTTCTTCCATCTTCTGCCAGAGGAAGCTTCGCGGGCGGGGCTGTTATCAGCCGACGGAACAGCCGGCGGGTTATCAGGCCCGCGTCCAGAAGTTCCTTCCACAGCGGAACCAGCTCCCAGTAACTGAACAGTTCCCTGCCCTCCGGGCTCCTGACCATGGCCGATGCCGCCGCGCCGTCCGGCTGCCCGGCAAGCGCGTCCCGAACCCGCAGGATCACATTTTCCGTCACCTGAATATCCGGATTGGCTATCATGATATAATCCGGACTTCCATGTTCCATCGCGTAATCGATCCCGCTCTGGTTTCCGCGGCCGTAACCGCCGTTTTCTTCCGTCCGTAACAGCTGCAGCTTCTTTCCTTCAAGGGAAGTCTTCAGATTGCTCCAGTCGTTCTCGGAAGAATGATTATCTACAACGATCAGATCGTCAATACAGGCATACCCCTCCAGCTGCCGTACCAGTCCGACCGTGGTTTCACTATCATTATAATTCAATATAATACAACTAATATTTCCCATTTTTCTTACTTTCCATGGTCATTTTATTTACGATTTTACAATATCCGGCAAAAAAAGTAAATCACATATGGTATTTTTCATTTAAATGTGGTAAATTAGGTAACGTACACCAATTACAGGAGGACTTGCGTATGCGCAGCCTATACCGCAATACTTTAATTTTGACGCTTTTAGCCGCGATGACGCTCAGTTTCACCTTCGCGGCTTCTGCCAACGGACCGTTGGGACCTTTAAATGCCCCCCTGCCATCTTCCGATACGCAGACAGAATCTTCGCAGTCGTCTGGACCGTTATCCGGGCCGTTATCCGGATCGGCAATCAATCCTCCGGCACAGCCGTCATCGGGACCGCTTGGCCCCCTCGGAGCCGACGGCACGGTTTCAGCAGATGGAACGCCTGCCCAGGGGGCGGTTTCCGATATTTCTTCGCTGCCGGAAGACGTTCAGCAGATCATCAATTCGTCCTCTATAAGCCTGATGATGCTGCAGCCGGACCTCTCCTGGACTCCGGCCTGCTTTGCCGGCAATGGCGGCACAGCCTCCACGGCCACTGTCAATAACCAGGGCTTCGTAAGCATGAGCATGTATGCTAATTCGCTTCCCGGAGATATCCTGTACCGCACCTACGCTTCCGGCAGATGGACTAACTGGAGGATGAACGGCGTCCATTCCACCTGGAGTCAGGGCGTCTGTGTCGAAGCCGTGCAGATCCGTCTGGGAGCGCTCATGGCGAAGC
Organism: uncultured Lachnospiraceae bacterium; assembly: GCA_947588005.1. Taxonomy (GTDB): domain Bacteria; phylum Bacillota; class Clostridia; order Lachnospirales; family Lachnospiraceae; genus UBA3402. The sequence continues at coordinate 17,739 of CANPYE010000017.1, forward strand.
ATTTCGACGTCTATTATGCCGCTACCCTGTCGGACGGCACAGTCTGTGACTGGTCCCGCAACGGTGCGACAAACGGTTCCCTAAACACCGGCCGGTATATCACCGCTATGCAGATCGGCCTGTACCCCAAGGGCACCGGCCCCTCTGCCAACAGCTCCAAAAGCGTTGTTGCCGCGGCCTACGAAGGTATCAGCTTTAACGGCGGACTTCCGACTTATTCCAGCGGAACCGGCGAGCCTTTTACCGGATGGGTCTGGTATGACAATACGACCCGTTACTACTTCGTAGACGGCAGCGCCGTAACCGGATGGCAGTCCATCGACGGCTACCGGTATTTCTTCGAGAGCGACGGTAAGCTTGTGACGGATCTGGAGCCCTATCTTAATTCCAGTGGTCCCTATTTCATCCGCATCAACAAACAGATGAACTGCATGACGGTCTATGTGCAGGACGAAAGCGGAAACTTCACAATCCCGTATAAGGCGTTCCTCTGCTCTACAGGCGGCGACACGCCCATAGGCACCTTCCACACGCCGGCAAAATACCGCTGGCAGCTGATGAACACCGGAGAATACTGCCAGTTCTGCACAAGGCTCGGCAGCGGGCTGCATATCCTGATGCACTCTGTCATTTATCAGTCCGCCAATCCGTACACGCTGAAGAACAGTACATATAATTACCTCGGCTACAACAGCTCTCACGGATGCATCCGGCTGACGACCAGAGACGCGAGGTGGATTTATGAGCACTGTGCGATCGGAACCTCCATCAACGTATACCAGTCCGATATCCCGGGTCCCTATGACCGTCCCTGCATCGACGAGTTCGTCACGGATCTCCAGACATGGGATCCAACCGATATTGAAGTCCCGGAAAACGGACTGCAGTAAACCGAATCATAAAGACCGAAGCAAAAAGAGCGTCGCAAGGCGCTCTTTTTATTTCCATGCAAGCGCGACGTCAGTGACGCCCTGCTCGTATTTCCGTTTTGCCAGGAAGATTCTCTGTCCGCCGTTTTCCACCACCGAAATTCCACCGTCCGGCCGTAGTCTGCCATTTTCCGCCACCGGAATTCCCACCCCGGCCGCGTTCCGCCGTTCCCCCGGCGCCGCGGTCACGACTTTATAAAATCTGTGTATGGCGTATCCGGATCAAGGACCAGATCTCCATGGGTCGTCGGCGCCTTGGCGGGCCGCCGGTAATCTCCGTATTCCGCCTTAAGTCTCCCGTCATATCCCACCGGAACGGGAATCTGCCGGTTCTCAAACGGCCAATATTTCACTTCGGAAAACCACTCCCGCTTCCAGGCCGGGTTTTCCAGATATTTCAAAAACACCGTATCGCAGATATCCACCGTATTTTTCCCGGAATAGCGGCTGCAGATCCTCTCATAGGCCCCATAAGCCGTCCTCATAGGGATGTTCAGAAGCTTTCCCACTGTATGCAGCAGATATCCCGCCGCCGTCTTATTCTCGTAATAATCAAACCGATACCAGGTATATAATACCTTCCAGGCCGTTTTGATCTCCCACATCCACCATTTTCGCCGAAGGGTCCCGTCCGGCATTCCGTCAAGCGGCATAATATCGATGAAGATCCCGCAGTTATAGCCTGCCTTCCGATCCTCCGCGTTGCAGCCTGTCGTCCGGCTGTCCCGCAGCTGCGCGTGGGCGCGCAGATAATTCTCCTCCGTATAAACCGTCTGCAGCTTCATATGCTGCGGCAGCTCCATCGGCGCCACGCTGACAAACCGTTCGTAATCGGGCCGCAGCATAACCAGATCGATATCGTCGTCCCACGGAATATACCCATGGTCACGAACCGCTCCGATCAGGGTACCGCTGTCCGCAAAATAGGTAATGCCATATTTCTTACAGATCCGTTCGATCTGATCCAGCATGGCGAGCTGTACCGCCCAGACCCGCTTCGACTTAGCCGTAACACGGTAATCACAACGGATTTCTTCCCTGTAAAATTCCTGTGCTTCCATCTATTCCTCCCCGCGCCGCCCGCGCATCAGCCGCATCGTCTGCCGGATCAGGAAATCATCCTGCAGAAGATACAGGAGCAGAAAATACACAAGCGCCCCGGCTGCCACCTGCAGGACCGTAGAGGCCGCGCCGGCCTTCGGATATCCGTCCAGCATAAGCACCGCCGCCAGCATGACAGAAGCCGCCAGAAAGCGCTTCCATCCCAGTTTTATGAGCATCCCCGGCCGGATATAGTCCCGGCAGAGATACAGATACATCCCGGTGATAAAGAGCTCCGCAAGCAGCGACGCGGCTGCCGCGCCGGCGGAGGAAAACCGCGGGATCAGCGCCAGGTTCATCGCGAAATTCAGGCACGCTCCGGCAACAATGACCTTCGCGCTTTTCGCCCTTTGTCCTCCAGGCGTCAGAAGCTGGCTTCCCATGCAGTCGCTCAGACCGACGATCAATACCAGCGGACACAGCATATACAGAAGGCCCGCGACCGGTTCGTAACCTTTCCCCAGGAACCACGGAACGAAACCCTTCGCAATACCGGCAAGCCCCAGTGCGATAGGAAGAGCCAGAAGCAGAATGAAATTCAGGGAATCCCGAATCCTGCTTCGGATCTCCTCGGTCTTTTCCACTGCGAACAGATAGGACATCCGCGCCGACATTACCGAATTAAAGGAAATGATCAGGATCTTTCCCATATTGACAAAGCCGGTGGCATATTCATAGTATCCGTTCTGGGTCTTACTCTCCCCGGTAAACCACCCGATCATGGTTTTATCAAGGATCGTATAGACGGAAGTGGCGATCGTAGGAACAAAATAGATCATCGTTTCCTTCAGATGCCTCTTTACCTGAAACGTGCGCCAGTCCGCCGGATCCACAAAACGCCTTAAATACGCCCACATGGACAGATTGCCGAGAAGGCCGGTAGCCGCCAAAAGAGCCACATACAGCAGCAGATCCTGGCTGCTTTTCACAAAAAGGAACATGCAGACGATGCCCGCCAGCTTGACGGCGATATTACGGACGGCAATCAGGCCGTACCTCTCCATGCCTCCGAACAGCCAGGAGATGTCTAACGGCACCGCCAGAAGCGTCATGGTCAGCGCCGCGTAATACGGCGCATACCGTCTGGAAAATCCGATCAGTCCGATCCATATCACAAGGCACAGCGCCGTCGTCGCCGCGCAGAGACACTCGATCTCCCAAAACGTCCTGCTGAGCGCCGCCCGGTCGTCCCGGTTTCTGGCTATTTCCCTCTGACCGTACGCGGCAGTTCCCATGGCCGCCGCGATCACGAAATACTGGGCCACAGAAGCCGTGTAGCTTTGCACGCCTGTCCCCTCCGGCCCCAGCACCCGGGAAATATACGGGGTCGTGATAAACGGCGTCAGCAGCGTCATCACCTGATAGATCAGATTGTAAATATAGTTTTCCCGTATGCTCGGCGGCGTCATTTCATTTCCCCGCCGCGTATGCTCCGCGCCCATAGATCCGCTCCCCTGTTCGTATTTTCAATAAAGAGTATAGCATATTTACATCTACTTTTCAACGGAACCGCCATATCCGGGTTTGACACGGCCGCACAAATAGAATATAATCGATACAGTATCCGATACAGGAGGGAACCGTAACGTGGATGCCGGTGTGATCATCGTCACCTACAACCGCATAAATCTGCTCAAAGAATGTCTGGAATGCGCCGCCCGCCAGACGGTGCCTTTCTCCGGGATCTGCGTCGTAGATAACGCAAGCACGGACGGAACCGGCGACTTTCTCGACAAGCTTGCCGCCGAAGGCCTGCGGCCCGCAGGCGTAATTTCCGCCGGCAGTGATAACGTCCTTCCGGCCCTTCCTCTCACTGTTTTCCATCTGGATAAGAATTACGGCGGCGCCGGAGGTTTTGCCTGCGGTCTTAAGCTCATGGCCCGCGAAAACTGCGACTGGCTCCTGCTGATCGACGACGACGCCATGCTGCGTCCCGACTATCTGGAACGGCTTCTGAAGGCTGTGGACAAAACCGGTTATCTGGCCTGTTCCGGAACCGTTGAGGCCGGCGGCGCGATCGATCTTCTGCACCGGCGGCGGCTGGCCAACCGGTGCCTGATGACTTACCGTCCGGTAACGGCCGGCGAATACCGGTCCGACACTTTTTCCTATGATATAGGCACATTCTGCGGACTGATGCTGAAGACAGACATGATCCGACAGATCGGCTTCCCGAAAAGCGAGTATTTTATTTGGTTCGATGATACGGAATACTGTCTGCGGTTTCGGAAGCTGTCGTCGATCCTCAATGTAAACGGTGCCGTTTTGGACCATAAGACGGCTCCGGCGTCCCAGACGGCCCCGGTGAGCTGGAAGAATTATTACGGCTTCCGCAATTCGATCGATATCGGAAAGACCTATTCTTCCTGTCCGACAGTATATATGGCCTATATCCTGGTCAATCATCTGGCGCATATCCTGATCGACACCATCGGGATAGCCGTTGGAAGCCGCAGGCAGGAACGCGCCTACCGGCGGCAGATCTATACCGACGTTCTGCGCGGTATGCGAAAGAAGCCGCAGGGAAAGGATCCCCGGTATCTTCCGGGAAGCGCCGCTGCTGCGCGGGCTGCGAAAGGAGAAAAACATGATTAATTTTGCGGTAGGTCCGGTTCAGTCGGAGGAAACGGTCCTGAATATCGGCGCAGAACAGCTGCCCTATTTCCGAACGCCGGAATTTTCACAGATCATGCTGGAAAATGAAAGCCTGATGAAGCGGATGGTCCATGCCTCCGCGGAGTGCCGGGTCGTTTTTCTGACCGGTTCGGGCACCGCCGCCATGGAAGCTTCGGTAATGAATCTGTTCGGCGAAAACGACCGCCTGCTGGTAATAAACGGCGGCAGCTTCGGAGCCCGTTTCGCCGCTCTGTGCCGGATCCACGACATCCCCTTTACGGAGATCGCTCTTAAGGCCGGACACACCCTGCGCCGCGAGGAGCTCGCTCCTTACGCCGGACAGGGCTATACCGGCCTTCTGATCAATATATGCGAGACTTCCACCGGCGTCCTCTACGACATGGATATGGTGGCCGCCTTCTGCCGTGAGAATCATATTTTCCTGGCTGCCGACGCCATCAGCTCCTTTCTTGCCGATCCACTCGACATGACCGCCCTTAGCGCCGGCGCTGTCATCACCGGCTCCCAGAAGGCTCTGGCCTGCCCGCCCGGCGTTTCCGTGATCGTTCTTTCTCCGGAAGCCATAAAGCGCGTATACAGCCACCAGAGCCGCTGTATGTATCTGGATCTGCGGGACGCGCTGGAAAACGGCCTGCGGGGCCAGACGCCCTTTACGCCGGCTGTCGGCATCCTGCTGCAGATCCACGCGCGGCTTGCGTCGATCGAGGCGGCCGGCGGCGCAGCGGCGGAAACAGCCCGCATAGCGGCCCTGGCGGCGGATTTCCGCGGCAGGATCGGCGGGCTTCCGTTTGAAATCTTCTCAGACTCGCTCTCCGGCTCGGTAACGCCCCTGCATCCGCTGACGGCTTCGGCCTACGATATTTTCACCATCCTGAAGGAACAGTACGGTATCTGGGTCTGTCCCAACGGCGGAGCATTGAAGGATACCGTTTTCCGCGTCGGGCACATCGGCGCCCTGACGCCCGCGGACAACGAGATTCTCGTCAGCGCTTTCTGCGATCTGCAGCGGCGGAACCTATTATAAACAACAGGAGGCAATCATGAAGGTACTGATCTTAGCTGCCGGCAAAGGCACCCGAATCAGCCGCTATCTGGGCGGAAAGCCCAAATGCACCGTGGATATCGGCGGGATCGAACTGATCCGCTATACGGTTACCGCGCTGCAGGCCAAAGGCGTCCGTGATATCGGCATCGTGCTGGGCTACAACGCGGACATTATCCGGAACGTCCTGAAGGACTGTGACGTAAAATTCTATTTTAATCCGTTCTACGACGTAACCAACAGCATTGCCTCCGTATGGTTCGCGCAGGATTTTCTTAAGTCCTGCGAAGACACCTTCATTATGAACGGCGACGTCTATCTGTCGGAAATTCTGATCGACAAGATCTTAAAATGCAGCCGGTCGCCGGTCATGTTCGCCGACGGCACCCGCCGCGAAGAAGCGGACTACAAGTTCCGTTACCATAACGGACTTCTGGAAAAATACGGCAAAGAATTGACCGGAGACGATATCTCCGGCGAATACATCGGAATCGGGCGGTTTGCCGCCGATTTTCTGCCTGCTTTCCTTGAAAAGCTGAACGATCTTATCCGTATTCAGCGCCATTCCCTCTGGTGGGAAAACGTGGTCTATGAACTGATCCCCGAAATACCGGTGCAGGTAGACTCCATAGACGGTATGTTCTGGGCAGAAGTAGATTATATTGAAGATTATGAACGGATCCTCAAATTCCGTTTAAATACGCTCTAACGTTTTCTGCGGGCGTCGGTCACACGCATTCCCAGCAGCCGGCTGATCAGCCAGCGGGCCGGCGGACAGACGACCGTCAGATAATCCATCATATGATATGCGAACAGATAGAGCTCACGGCCTTTCTCCTTCGGCGTCCCCGCCCAGGGGGTAAGGGCCAGATAATATTCATACGCCTTGCGGTAATGGTTCATATTGCCCGCATACCAGGGGCGCTCATCGCCGGCATAATGGATAATGACCGGATGACGCTTCGCGTCGCGCAGTTCTTCCTCCTTCACCGCGTCCGCGTATACCGGTTCATGCTTCACCAGCTCCTTATAGCTGAAATACCGGTAATTGGGGAAGAAATTGTATTTCGGCGGCAGCGGAAGTATCTGCCCCTTTAACGCGCCGTTGATCGTATCCTGATCGCAGGCGAACAGATTGCCGCCCTCTCTCTCATAAAAATCCAGAAGCTTCCTCTCCGCGCCGTTCTGACGCCAGCGCTTTAAATCGATCAGAAGCACTCCCGAATTAACATACATATCTTTCTCCGTCAGGCCGATCTCCTTCTTAACCGCCTTATAGATCGTCGGCTCCATGACCGCGCCCAGCAGCCTTCCCCGCAGATCGGTACGCCACAGCTCCATGACCGGCTGCGCAACGACCGTATCGCAGTCCAGATACAGAACCCGTTCTACGGTCTCCGGAAGCAGACGGCCCACAAACAGACGGCCCATCGCGCTGATGTCAAAACCGCGGGTGTCGATCTCTCCGGCAAACTGCGCTTTCATATCGGCAAGCTCCCGGAAATGAACCTCGCGCCCGTACCGCGCCGCTATGGATTCCAGTTTTCCCGCGCTCTCCGGCGTGATCCCCATGGAAATCACCCAGACCGTAAGCTGCCGCTCGCGCCGGTTGCGGTCGAAAAGCGAAAGCATGGATACGGCCAGATGTCTGGCGTAATTGTCATTGGACGCGTAAACGATGTTCATGGAACGACCTCCTGCCTCAAATACGCCGGAACTGTTCCGGCGCTCTGCTTGCCCAAATTCACTGGATTCGTTCCGGCGCTCCGCTTGCCGGCTCTGTCCGGCGCTTTTTCCAATCTATGAAGCGTGTGCGCCGGCGGCTCTCACATCCGCTCCGCCGCGCGTTTCATCGCGGATTCGATCACCTTATCCATATCGTAATACTTATATTCCGCCAGCCGGCCGCCGAAGATCACATTCCTCTCCTCTGCCGCCAGCTTCGCGTACTTCGCGTAAAGCTCCTGGTTCTTCGCGTCATTGACCGGGTAATACGGCTCCATGCCCTCCTGCCACGCGGCCGGATACTCGCGGGTGATCACAGTCTTGGGCTGCGTCCCAAATTCAAAATGCTTATGCTCGATGACGCGGGTATAGGGCGTCTCCCGATCCGTATAATTGACCACGGCCACACCCTGATAATTGTCCGTATCCAGAACCTCCGACTCGAACCGCAGGCTGCGGTATTCCAGTTTGCCGTAGCGGTAGCCATAATAGGAATCGATGGTTCCGGTGTAGACCACGGTCTCGCCCAGCGCGTCGTACTTCTCCCGGTTCTTGAGGTAATCCACACCCAGCTCCACATCGCAGCCCTCAAACAGCTTCTCCACGATCACATTATAACCGCCGATTGGAATACCCTGGTAAGGGTCATTGAAATAGTTGTTGTCGTAAGTGTAGCGGACCGGCAGGCGCTTGATGATGAACGCGGGCAGATCCTTACAGTCGCGGCCCCACTGCTTCTCCGTATAGCCCTTGACCAGCTTCTCGTAAATATCGCGCCCCACCAGGCTGATGGCCTGCTCCTCCAGATTCCTTGGCTCGCCGGCAACGCTTCCCTTCTGCTCATCGATGATGGCCCGCGCCTGCTGCGGCGTGGAGATCCCCCACATCTTGCTGAACGTGTTCATGTTGAAAGGCATATTGTACATCTCGCCTTTGTAATTGGCCACCGGGCTGTTGGTATAGCGGTTGAACTCAGCCAGGCTGTTCACGAAATCCCAGACCTGCCGGCTGCTCGTATGGAAAATGTGGGCGCCGTATTTGTGGACGTGGATCCCTTCCACATCCTCGCAGTAGATGTTGCCGCCCAGGTGATTCCTTTTCTCTATCACCAGACAGGTCTTTCCCGCCTGCCGGGCCATATAGGCCCATACTCCGGCGAAAAGGCCGGCGCCAACGATGACGTAGTCATATTTCTTCATGATGTCTTTCTCCCTGTATTATTGATCACATAAGCGTCCGTTTCTTCTCCCGCAGACACCGAACGATCAGATAAACGCATCATAATATTTTCTCAGCATCTCTTCTGTCGTTCCATAAATATTTTCACCAATAAAATAATCTATCAGTTCTTCCTTACAGAAGCCCAGTTCCCGAATTCGATGAACATTCTTCGGATCGATCTGAGACCGTTCAATCAGTTCGATCGCTTTATTAAGGAAGTTGAGCATTTTTCGTTCATCCTTCCCTTTATACCGCAAAGCACGTTCAACTTCGCTTCCTATATTGGAAATCTGCTCGCCGACAGACATTTGAAACCATCTCACAGTTGGATCCATCGGTTTACGACCTCCTCGATCTTGCTGCGCGCCTCTGAAGATGCCACATACCTCCCTGCTCTGGGATAACCGTCTTCCCGGTTTCTGGGGGGATTGATCAGAGAATCAAATTCTATCTCAAAGTTCTCCAGATTAATATTAATGCCATATAAAGATCTGTTGACAGAACCATTTTCAAGCATATACTCCTCTAAATCTGAATGCAACTCCGCGTTCAACGCGATCAATCCCTTATCAATAAACCACACACTTAATAATATCATCAAAATAGCTTTCCGTTTCCCCCAAAACGGATATATTGAGCAAAGCTTCTTTATCAATTTTCTCTGATAAAATGATCATAGCTCCCCTTCTGTTTTCCTCAAAGATTCTTTCTCCGCTACCTGAGACTTCCGCTTCGGCTTCGCCGCCGGCTCTGCCTTCACTGTCTTGCCGATCAGCACCACAATGGACCGCGCGTCCACCGGATAGGTCTTCTGATTCTCCAGAAGCGGCTCCCCGCCCGGCGCCCAGAATCCGTTCACATCCTTCCGGGCCGTGTCCATGGCCGCGAACCACTGCCGGTCCTTCGGCAGATTCGGCATCGCGAACTCACACGGTTCCCAGTGCATATTGTACATGACGAAAATGGTGTCGTCCGGGCTGCCGTCCGCCTTCTTTCCGTATGATCCGCAGTACAGCACACCCAGCTGCCGCCGGAAATTCTCAAATTCCGGATACCAGGCGTTAAGGCCGTGAAACGACACATCCGGGCATCCGCAGGCCAGATGGTCCATCAGCTTCGGCTGCTCCGCCATATGAAGCGCCGGATGGGCCTTGCGGAAGGCAATCGCCTGCCGCGCAAATTCATAGATCGGCTTATTGCTGCGCAGCTGGCTCCAGTTGAGCCAGGAGACCGCATTGTCCTGACAGTAAGAGTTATTGTTGCCGCCCTTGGTGCGGCCGAACTCGTCGCCGGCCAAAAGAAGCGGCGTGCCCTGGCTTAAAAACAGCAGGAGCATGGCGTTGCGCAGCTGCTTCCTTCTGAGGTCCGCGATCTTCTTTTTGCGGGTCGGGCCTTCCTCGCCGCAGTTCCAGCTGAGGTTATAATCCGTGCCGTCCTGGTTGTTCTCGCCGTTGGCCTCATTGTGCTTGCGGTCGTAGGAAACCATATCCATCATCGTGAATCCATTGGTGTGCGCCATGTAATTGACGACACCCATATCGTTCGGATTCCGGATAATGCGGTCCATGACCGCACGAAGCATCCCCTCGTCGCCCTTTAAGAAGCGGCGCATGTCCTGCTCAAAACCGTCGTTATATTCCGCAAGGCGACGGGGCAGACCGCTCCGCACGGGGGCAGGGGTACTGCCTGGGCCGGGGATGTGGAAATCGAGCGCCTTCGGCGGCTGTTTCTCTCCGGAAACGGCATCCGGCTGACCGGTTGCCGCAGCGCCGGCCGCCGGACGCATACCGCCCGGCGTCAGACCTCCGTCATCCTTCATCGGGATCCCGATATATTTCCGCTGCCGCCATCCGGCTTCGTTCACGCCGTCCCAATTATTCGCGAACAGTTTCACGCCGCTTAAGTACGGATCGCCGCCGATCAGCGCCGCCGGTACATTCCCGACCAGATGGACGCCGTCCAGATGAAATTCCTCCACCCAATAGCGCACCACATCCAGCACAAACGACGAACTCTCCGTTCCGTTAAAGAACAGCTCGGTCACCAGCTCCATGCCGTTTGCATGCAGCTCCTTCACCAGATTCTTCAGCTCCCGAACCGGATCCCTGCGCTTCCCGGCGCTGTAAGACGCCTTCGGAGCGAAATAAAAGCCGTCCGCGTATCCCCAGTAATTCAGCCGCCCGGTAAACGTGGTCCGCGTAAACGGCCCCTGTCCATCCTGTGTGATGACCTCCTGGAACTCCGTCACCGGCATCAGCTCCACCGTAGTGACGCCCAGCTCCTTCATATACGGGATCTTCCGGGCAATCGCCGAAAATGTCCCTTTATCCCGCACGCCGGAGGTGTTGTGTTTCGTAAATCCCCGCGTATGCACCCGGTAGATCACACAGTCCTCCATCGGAATCTCGGGCCTCCGGTCCGTTCCCCAGTCGAAATCTTCGATCCGCACCGGCGAGCGCAGAAGCCGCTTCATATGCTCCGGTTCGCCCCAGTCTTCCCAGCCGCGCATAGCCCTTCCACATGGATCCGCCATCCGCTGTCCGTCCACTTCAAAACAATATTCCAGATCCCTGGGAAGCGTCCCGGTGTATTCCAGCGCCACCCGCCAGACGTCTCCCATCCGCTCCCGCGGATCCATGGGAATGACCTGCCACGGATCCTCCTCCCCGCGCTTCAAAAGCACCAGGCTGCAGCTTTCACCCGGCCAGATTACAGACGCGTACAACCGGTTCTTCGCCACTGTAAGTCCCATGGGGCAGTTCCCCTGCTCTCCGGCTAACACCCTAAACTGCTTCATGAACCTTCTCCTTCTCCCCCCACAAAACGATGAAAATAATCTACGACACCACCAGCTCCACCGGACAATGATCCGATCCGAACACCTCCGTATGGATCGCCGCGCTCTTAAGCCGGTCCTTTAAGCACTCCGACACGCAGAAGTAATCGATACGCCACCCGGCGTTCTTCTCCCTAGCCTTAAACCGGTACGACCACCAGGAATAGATGCCTTCCTGATCCGGATAAAAATACCGGAACGTGTCGATAAATCCCGCATCCAGAAGCTTCGTAAACTTGTCCCTCTCCTGATCCGTAAAGCCCGCGTTATTGCGGTTGGATTTCGGATTCTTCAGATCGATCTCCTTATGGGCCACATTCAGATCGCCGCAGAAGATCACCGGTTTTTTCTGTTCCAGTCCCTTAAGATACGCCAGGAAAGCGTCCTCCCAGACCATGCGGTAGTCCAACCTCGCCAGCCCGTCCTGGGAATTGGGCGTATAGCAGGTGACCACATAGAAATCCTCGTACTCCGCCGTGATCACGCGTCCCTCATGGTCGTGCTCCTCCACGCCGATGCCGTAAGCCACGGAAAGCGGCTCTATTTTCGAAAACAGGGCCGTACCCGAATACCCCTTCTTCTCCGCGTAGTTCCAATACTGGTGATATCCTTCAAGCGGCAGCTCGATCTGGCCCGCCTGCAGCTTGCTCTCCTGGATGCAGAATACGTCCGCATCCGCTTCCTTCATAAAATCCAGAAATCCTTTTCCCACGCAGGCACGCAGGCCGTTCACGTTCCAGGATATCAATTTCATGGCGCTTACGACTCCTTCTTCTGATAAAGCAAAATGGTATACTATGATGTTACCATAGTATACCATCTCGACTAATGTCTCGATGGGGATACTCGTCAAACGTTGATTGACGCAAGCGTCATCAACGCTTTCCTCGTTATTTTACCATAAAGCATAACCCCAGTCACGACATTTTTTCAAATATTTTATTATCCGCTCACGAACCGGCCTGTTGTTCCTCCGTCTGCACCTGCACGACTCCGTCGACAATCCAGGCGCCGTCCGCATTTACCCAATACCCATCCGGAGTAATGGTATTCAAAAGACAATAGCCGTTTCCATCGAAATAATAGCATTCCGAGATTCCGTCTTTGTTTCCGTCCAGCCACATCCATACATTCGCGGGGCGGGTTCCGTCCGCATTTCTCCACCAGTACCCTTTCTGATCCTGAATCCACCCGGGTTCTCCGTACTGGGTCTGCATATTGGTCATCGGCAGAGCAGCCGTATTAAAGCCGTCGATTGCCATAAACGCCATTCTTGCCATCCTCCCAACCGGCGACAGAACAAAAACATCCGGCGCCTGTGCGGCTACATCATCCAGATCAAGATAATAACGGTTCACGCAGATAAATGATCTGAACTGCTCCGACATTGGCTCCGTCATGAAATGCCGGAACGAATCCCCTGCAAAATATACCTTTTCAGGCCAGCAGTCCAATTTCGTACTGTAATAGCTGCGATACACCGGATCACCGTTGTCCAGAGACACGACCTCCTTATCCAGCACTCTCTGAATCGGTTCATTATAAGAATACACAGGCTTTACCGTACCTCCGGACTGAAGCGAAAACGTATGTCCGGTCATTCCGCCCTCGTGGCCGAAATGCTCTCCAATCGCCTTTATCAGTTCTGACGCCCCCACATAGCCGCCGACAAAATTCCAGTGACTGTCATTGGAAAAATACAGCAGCGCGCCGTCATAGGCCCCGGTATTTCTCGCATTCAGCAAAGCCTCCTTCGGATAGATAACAGGAAGATCCGGAGCGTTTTCATGAAGATACCCAACCAGCTGATCCAACGGATCCGGCCATGTAAGCTGGTATCCGGCAGGCAGAAAATCTCCGTAGATCTCCTCCTTATCAGGAGGAATAAAAACCATAAAGTAAATACCGGCTTCTGCCAGTTCCTTCTGCATCGACAGAAGGTTCGTCATAATTTTCTGACAGTCCTCCTCTGTAACAGGCGCCTGTCTGACGGCATAAGCATCGATAAGAAATTCCCATCCATCGGCCGTCCCGCTGATCGCAAACGCGGGCGTCACATATGACACTGTCAGGATCATGGCGGTCAGCAGAACCATAAGCTTTTTTCCTGTAATCTTCTTCATACGGTTCTAATCCTTTCCGGCATGTTCTTATTCAGTCACAGTATAAGAAATATACGCTACCTTCCCGCCTGTCATCTTGATATAGAGAAGCTCTTTATCCTCAGTCACCTTATAAGTACCAAGTCCTTTTACCGCCGTGGGATATATCTTCGTCACGGTCTCCGCGCTGTCGCCTACCTTCAGTCC
>CANPYE010000018.1 GCA_947588005.1 uncultured Lachnospiraceae bacterium
GGGATATCGTTCCGGTTCCCCTCGATGGGGACGCCGTTTAATATTTTCCCAATTTTATTCTTATCGTCGTCCACGAAACAGACGACCGTGTCGTTCACAAAGGAACTGGTATGTATTTCCTTTAAGATCACGGTGCCGGACGTCCCGGCGCCGGCGATCAGGATCCGTTTCCCATTCCTTCCGCGCCTTTTAGAACCGAACAGGGAGACCCAGATCCGGTAGGAGAGGCGAACCGCCAGGACGGAGCCGCAGAGAACCACAAAGGAAATCAGGTAGTAGCTCCTCGGCACCCGAAACTGCAGGACCGTCATCCCGCCAGTCTGCAGGAGAGCTGCAATGCCGCAGGTACCGACGATATTTAACGCCTCGCGCACACCTGCCGCGCTCCATACGATGTCATACATCTTGCGGAACAAAAAAACTGCCAGCGTACCGGTAATGTACGTTGGCAAGTATCGTATAACCACAGATCGAAACTCCGGAGGCACGGCCGCCCAGCTCAGGTCGAATCGGATAATCAGTCCCAGGAAGGCGGACAGGCAGATGAGTCCGCTATCGACTGCCAGAAGGATCGCCATCTGCGCCCATTTATTTTTCGGAATATGTCTTTTGATAAATCCGTTATCTTTCATGTATCATTTCCTTAGACCCGTATTTCTATCCGATCGCACGCATCGGCTCCTCCGCTCCCACGCCGAGGCCCTCATAGAGCATCCTCTGGCCCATATCCTCGTCCAGCAGGATCCCCAGGCTGAAGCTTGTATCTTCCCCCAGGAACCGGTGTCTTGCGATCGCGTACCGCTTCTTAAACTGATATCGCTCCACCGAGCCGGCGAAAGCCGCCAGCGGACCGGTAATTCCGGTAATCGTCCCGTCGGACAGCTTCTCCACGCGCGAAAGCCGCACGATATGGTCTTCTCCGGAAATCTTCTCCAGAAATTCCGTGTCCTCTTTCATTAACGGAAGCAGATTCATTTCTCTGGAAACGAGCAGCCTCGAGATGGCGGGAATCAGCTCCAGCCTGCGAAACAGCGGTTCCGTTTCCCGGCATGTGATAAATACGCAGCCCGGGAGCAGCGGTTCGATGTGGAGAACGTTATGCTGCTGCTTTCTCCAGATGCGCTCCTGCCCGATCACGAAGCAATCGAGGTACATCCCGGGCGGAACGCACCGGCGGATCTCGCGGACCAGCTCATTCTCACGGCCCATCCAGGTCTTCATTATATACCAGAGCATATCCGCCTCTCCTTTCTTCTCTATCCCAACTTCTGCACGTCCCCGGCCGCCACCTCGATATCGAGCTGCTGTCCCAGAAAATGAATATTCAGCCGCACGGTGTTTTTCTTCATCTTGCTGACCGTCCCGCACATTCCGGCGAGATCGCCGCTCATGACCGTCACCGGATCGCCGGGCAGAAATTCCTGCCGCGTCTTTCGGGGCTTCTCCGTGGTTTCCTTCTGAATCTGATAACATTCCGGCACCGCAATCGGCGCCTCTACCTTGCCGTAACGCAGCTGCCTTCGGATATCCTCCGGCAAAATGATTCCCAGCGGGATCTGTTTCTCATATCCGGCCAGGCTCAGCCGGATAAGAGCGCTGCGCTTCCGGTAGTTATATCGAACGACCTGCTTCAGACACGCTTTGAGCGGGCCTGCCGTCTGACGGACGTGGCCATGGCCGTCGGTCGCCAGGTAAGACAGACCGATTACATGCTCCGCATTCATGATCTGCTTCAGGAAATCCGCCTCCAGCGGATCCAGAGCGAGAAAATAAAAATCGCCGTCTGCCATTAGCTTTGACATGGCCGGGACCCGTTTCAGTTCCAGATACAAGCTGTCCGGTCTCTCCGTCGTGATAAAGACGTATCCCGGAAATGACCGCGCCACATGCACGAAAGCGCCTTCGTGTCTCCTCCAGAGCTGTTCGTAGTACATCACAAAGCACTCACCGTAAAAGGAAGGCGAAAGCATTTTCCGGATCATCTTCACCAGCTTTTCCTCGTCGCCGGTTTTCGTCTGAAGCACGTACCAATTCATTGGTGTCCTCCGTTCTTCCGGGACGGGAACGACGGCATAGCTTCGCCATTCCGGTTCGCCGCCGCGTTTCGTAAGCGAGCATAAGCTTCGCCCTTCCGGCCGCGCAGCGTACCAGACTGGATGACATTCCTGTCGTCGATATAACCCCATTCCGGGAAATGCAACCTCAGGCTCGCAATCTCCCATCCCGGTTTTGTATAAGTCCGGCTCGGCACAAAATGCAGTGCCCGCCGGGCGTTTGGAACTGAGTTCAACACAATATAGGATTAAGTTGAACTCAATTTGCAGAATCAGAGGGGTAAAAGAGGGATTCCCGCGCTGAACGAAAGACAAAACACAAAGAAGTATTGAAAATTAATAATTTTCACCGCTTTTACTAAAGAAAAGATTAACTTTTTTCCCAAAAGAAAGGTACTTGAAATCTGGGGTAAAGCGTGCTATCATAATAAAGCGTGAGCGAGTTCAACTTAATCCTATATTTTGTTGAACTCGCTCTTTCTTGTAAATATGTAAGGGCATCACAGATGCCCTGCTTACATGAAAACCAAAAAGACCGCCGCGCTCACAAAAGCACGACGATCCGTTACTTTCTGCGCCGCCCCAGGCCGCCATTTCGGGCACTCTCCCGCGTCAGCACCGGCAGAACAGATTATAGCCAATAACCATCAAAACGATAATAAACACTAAAAGCGCCAGCGTGGTGGGGATCAGCACCTTCACCGCCATGCCGACGCCGATACAGAACATGCAAAGTCCCCAGACACGCCGCATAATTTCCCCCATGGTCATCCTATATGGATATCCTATGCATGACCATGAGAGGAAATGACAGTGTTGCCAGCCGGCTGCGCTCTTTCCGTTTCCGGAAGCTGCCCGCTGGAGAATCTTCCGACTTTATTTTCCGTCGTCGCCGGCCATCTGCTCCGCCACCTGCACGGCGTTCTCCGAAATCGGCTCGCCGACGCTGACTTTGCCGGATGTGAAGCGGTTCACCAGGTCGGGGATCATGTCCAGAACCTTGTTCACTGTATTCTGGTTCTTGATATTCACCAGGCGGGTGGAGCCATTCTGGATCACAAGGATCGCGCTGGGACTCATTTTCGCGCTCATGCCGCCTGCGCCACGGTTCTTGGCATTGGCGTCGAAAGCGCCCGCAGCCATTCCGCAGGACACGTCCATTAACGGCAGGATGATCGCGCCGTCCACGCGCACGGCGTCGCCCACCACGGTCTTGGTCGTTACCAGTTTATCGATGCCGGAAAAAAGGGCATCGATGGAAGATGTGATCTGTTTGCTGCTGTCTGCCATATTATTTCCCTCCACTTTCCAGGAATTTCCTGACTTTTTTAATCATTCTCCAGAGATTTCTGTCTATCATTACCCGGACTGTCCGGGCTGCAAGCGTTCCTATGCAGATCCTGCCCTGCAGCTGCAGGTCTCCGTCGATCACCTTGTTCTCGAAATCCGGCGTGACTGTCAGCTGTGTGCCGTACATCGCGAATAGAACGCTGCACGCCGCCAGCACATTCCCGGTCATCGCCGGATCGTCGAATCCGAAAGTGACCTGCCCCGCCGCCTTCCGCGGAAGGATATGGCAAAGCATCGCCTTTGCCTGCCGCCAGACCAGCCGGATCGTCTTCTGGTTCTTCGGATCTTCAAGGAAACGCTCGATCCAGCGGCGCTTTTTGTCCGCCCATTCAAGCTTCTCCCCGATCCGATCGAAGATGTCTTCGATCCTGTCGATGAGATCGCTATCGCCGGATAAAGCATCCTCGATGAAATCGATACCGCCGGATAAAGCATCCTCGTTGAGATCGGTATCGCCGAATGATGCATCCTCGGAATCGGCCTCATCCTGTCGCAGCTGTTCCTCCAGAGTCGGCTGCCGGGAAATGTCGATGACTTCCGCTTCATTGACCGGCTGCTTTGCTCCGTCTGCCCCTTCTTCCTGCAATCCGGCAGCGTCTGCATCCTGATTGTCTATCGCTTCTGCAACTTCCTCAGCAACAGACTCCACGCCGCCTTCCATACCGCTGCCATCATCCATCTCCAGCGACGTAGCATTTACAGGCTCGCCGTCATCCGGTATGTCTATATCCATATCCGCTTCATCGGCCGACCAGTTTGTTCCGTCCGTCCCTTCTTCCTGCCAGCCAACGGGCCGCTTTGTTCCTTCGACTTCATCTTCCTGCCAGCCGGCAGCGTCTGCGTCCTGACTGTCTATATCCTCCACTGCTTCGTCCGTCTCTCCGCCTTCCGCGGCGGCGGAATGAAACACCGTAAATCCGAACAGCTTCGCCGTGATATCGAGACCATTTTCATAAGCGGCCAGGAGCGACACCGCGTGAAGCAGCCAGGTGACCCGAACCTGCCCCGCAGGCCCGCCGTGCCAGCTGCCGTTTAAGCGGTAACGGAGAGGAACCAGAAGCACCAAAAGCACCGCTGCAAGCAAAAGCCCCAGGATAACCAACAGCACGATCCCTATGATCTTAAGTATCAAAAGCAGGATATGCAGCATCTCACTTCTCCCGATCTCTCACTCTATCCTTCAGCCTGACGGCCGTATTTCAACTGGAGAAATTCCTCAATTCGGAAACAGCCGGTCTTTTTATACATTTCGTCCACGATGCGGCCCGCCAGCGTCAGCGCTTCCTGATACCCCTGGGCGATCCCCAGGACCAAAATTTCTTTATCTTCATAGTAATCCTTTAAGATCGTCTCCGTCGGATAGATATCAAGGATATTATTCCCATTCGAAGGGGGCGTAATCACATAGACATTGGCTTTGGACTTCTTCTCCCGGATATCCTGGATGATCGCAAAGCGGCGGCGCTTCGCCTTCGCGCCCATATACAGGTCCTCATACCAGACGATCATGCGCCTTACTCCTCTCTTACAATCTGCTTCATCCAGGCATTCACACGGCCGTTCCCTGCACCGGACGCCGCGATTCTCAGGAAAATCATGCTCTAACCAGCTCACTTACCCAAAACCCCCGCAACAGAAACTCTATTCCGCAAGCTCATCATTCATCCAGCAATTCCCATTGCAGAAATTCCATGCCCCATGCTCATCACGCATTCAAAAATTCCCGCAGCAGAAGTTACATGCGCCAGGAGCCTCACTCATCCAGCAATTCCCGCGTCAGAAGCTCCATGCACGCTTCGCGCTCCGCGTAATCCGTGCAGGCCAGCAGGCTCCCGCTCACGTAGTCGCGAAGCTCGTCGACCGACCGAAACGTCATCGGCAGCTGGGCCAGAACGCCCGCCATGACAGCCCGCATCACGGGCTTTGGCATTCCCTTAAAGGACGCCTCCAGGTCCTCGCAGAACTGCCGGCTCTTTTCTTCTACCCATTCCCGGTCCGCGGGCTCTGTATCCCCGTTCTTTTCCTCGAGGGGAGCGAACTCGCTGGCGGACATCAGGATCTCCATTTTCTTAAGATCCCTGTCCGTCTCGCCTTCTTTAAAATGGATCCGCTCCATGGCCGATTCCTGAATTCCTTCCAGATCCTTTAAGGATTCGGTCAGCGTCTCGTCGATATCCGTAAGTCCTTCTCTCTGAAAATGCTCCCGCACGCCGGTGATCACATGGCGGAACATATTATTCTCCCACACGTCGATCATGGCCTCGTTCCGGCTCAAAAACAGAATGTACAGATCATTTAACAGGCTCTCAAAAAGAATCTTCACATCCGCCTTATCCTGATAGGCCTCTATGGCCCGGTCGAGACGGAAACGGCAGTTTTCATAGCCGTCCCGGTCCATATTCCTGTAATCCGCATCCCGAAGCGCGGTATACGCCGCTTCCAGGTCCGGATACTGTTCGGCCCTTCCTTCAGGCAGGTCCACCATAGCGGAGGTCCGCAGCATATACAATAGCCCCTCAATCCCGGCCTTATCGGCGCCGATATAGACGGTCAGCCTGTCTGTAACCAGACCGTAGAATTTCTCGCGGGTATAGCGGATGGGCAGCTGCGCTACCACGCTGCGCATACCGCTGTCCAGGATCACCGAATCCTCGGACGCGCGCAGGCGTTCCACGATCCGATCGGCAAATTCCTCCGGCGTCTCTTTCGGCGCATCCAGCTCCACGAACCGCCGTTCCAGCCGGTTCAGCACATATTCGTAGACCATATAACAATCGGCATAGGACGTCAGAAGCTCCATCTCCTTCACGGTCCGGCTGCGCAGCGCGTCCGTCTCGTCCGTCCGGTCCTCGCCGCTTAAGAAGCCGTCCAGAAGCTGCCCAAATTCGTTCTCCCGGGCGCGGATCTCCTCCGCCATCGCCGGGGATTCCAGCATCATCTCGCAGAATGTATAGTAATTGAGCGCCAGCCGCGAAAACGCATAACGGTAGGCGGACGACATCAGTCTCTTTCTCTCATGGGTTTTCAAAATTCAAGTCCTCCATGTTCACAGTTTCTTCTGCGGCATTCTCGCGGCATCTTCTTTGCCGCGTATGTCCTCGGTTCGCCAGTGCTTACTTCGCGCAGCTCTCCAGAATGCAGCGCCGCAGCAGATCCAGCCCTTTCACGACGGCCTGCTCCCGCACCTTCTGGCGATTGCCTTTGAACTGGTATTTCTCCACCTCGACCTTGTCCTTCATGCAGCAGCCGATATAAACCAGCCCAACCGGCTTGTCCTCCTCGCTGTCCGGTCCGGCAATGCCGGTGACCGCCACGCAGGCGTCCGCGTCCGAAGCAAACACGCCGCCGGTGGCCATCTCCTTGACGGTCTCCTTGCTGACGGCGCCGTATTTCTTAAGGGTCGACTTGTTTACATCGAGAAGCCTTCGCTTGGCTTTATTCGAATACGTCACGAAGCCCTGACGGAACACCTCCGACGCGCCGGGTACATTGACGATCCGGGCGGCCAGCATGCCGCCGGTGCAGGACTCGGCCGTGGTCACGGTAAGCTCGTATTTCTTAAGGAGACGGACGACCGCCATCTCCAGCGTCTCGTCCTCGCGCGTCGTATAGACCGCCGTGCCGAACCGCCTGCGGATCTCTTTCACCACAGGGCGCAGAAGCTTCTCGCCTTCTTCGGGGTTTGCGGCCCTGGCGGTGACGCGCAGATGAACCTCGCCCACTTTCGCGTAGGTGGCGATGGTCGGATTGGTCTGGGCGTCGATCAGGTCCAGAAGCTCACTCTCCACTTTGCTCTCGCCCACGCCGCAGATCTTTACCATCTGGGAAATGAGAAGCTCCGGCTGCTTCCTCTGCAGATACGGAATCACCTTCTCCTCAAACATCGGGATCAGCTCGTTCGGCGGTCCCGGCAGAAGGATCGCGCACTTGCCGTCCTTTTCAAGGATCAGGCCGGGCGCGGTGCCATTCTCATTATCAAGGACGATGGCCCCGTGAGGGACCATGGCCTGGCGCCAGTTATTACCGGGAATCTCCCCCATTGTGCTGTTCTTGAAATACTCCCGGATCCGCTCCTTCGTATGCTCGTCCGGCTCGAGGGGCATCTCCAGAACCTTCGCGCAGGTCTCCCGGGTCAGATCGTCCTCCGTCGGTCCCAGGCCTCCGGACAGGATCACCACGTCGGCCCGTCCAAAAGCCGTACGAACCGCCCCGGCAAGCCGTTCTTCATTGTCCCCCACCACGGTCTGATGGTACATGGACAGGCCCAGGCCGGCGCACTGGGCGGCCAGGTACTGGGCGTTGGTATTCACGATATTGCCCATAAGGATCTCGGTGCCTACCGAGATCAGTTCCGCAGTCATCTCACATACTCCCTTCCGTAAGTACCCTGTGATTCTTTGCGATATAATCGACAAGCGACACAATGGTGAGGATCAGCGCGATCCAGACGCAGAGGGTCGTAAGCATCTGCATGAAATCCGCCTTGAAATTCACGATCAGCAGGATCACGGCGATCATCTGGAAAGTGGTCTTAAACTTCCCCCAGTAGCTGGCCGCGATAACCACGCCGTTGTCGGACGCCACCAGACGGAAGCCGCTGATGATGAATTCGCGGCTGATGATGATAATGACCATCCAGGCCGGAAGCCGGCCCATCTCCACCAGACAAATAAGCGCCGAGCAGACCAAAAGCTTATCCGCCAGCGGATCCATGAACTTTCCGAAATTCGTGACGAGATTGTACTTTCTGGCGATCTTGCCGTCCAGCAGATCCGTCAGGCTGGCGATGATGAAAATAGCGACGGCGATGTAATCCGTATACTCCAGGATTCCGCCGAACAGGGCCATAAACCACCCCCACTGCTGATGGCTGCCCAGAAGAAGCAGCACAAAGGGTACGATCAGAATTACCCTGAAAATCGTTAATTTGTTTGGCAGATTCATATGCTCCCCTCCTCACAGATCTCCCCGATCAGGTCATATTCGGCCGCGCCCGTCACCTTCACGCGAACGAAGTCGCCGGTCATCAGCTCCTCATCCGTATTCACAAACAGCAGCCCGTCCACGCCGGGCGCGTCCATATAGGTCCGCCCCACATAGGCGTTCTCGCCGGTCACCCTGCCCTCGATCAGCACCTCCAGCACGCGCCCCACCATCGCTTCCGACTGATCGAAGGCGATCTCCTGCTGAAGCTCCATCACTTCGTCGCGCCGCGCCTCTTTCAGTTCTTCCGGGATCTGATCTGGAAATGATGCCGCCGGCGTATCCTCTTCCTGCGAGTAGGCGAAGACGCCTAACCGCTCAAATTCCATATCATTTACAAAATCCATCAGGATCTCGTGATCCTCCTGCGTCTCTCCCGGGAAACCCGAGATCAGCGTGGTGCGGAGCGCGATGTCCGGGATCCGCTCCCGCAGACGGCCTACGATCTGCCGCAGGCTCTCCTGCGTGGTCCGCCGGCCCATGCGCTTTAAGATCCGGTCGCTGGCATGCTGGATCGGCAGATCCAGATAATGGCAGATCTTCTCCTCCTCCGCGATCACATCGATCAGTTCTTCGGTGATCTCCTCCGGATAACAGTACTGGATCCGGATCCACTGGATGCCGGGGACGCGGCAAAGCTCCCGCAGAAGCCGCGGAAGCGACTTCTCCCCGTACAGATCCACGCCGTAGAGCGTCGTCTCCTGGGCCACCAGGATCAGCTCCTTCACGCCCTGCCGCGCAAGCGTCCTGGCTTCGCCCAGAAGTTCTTCCATCGGAACGCTCCGGTAACTGCCCCGCAGGCTGGGAATGATGCAGTAGGTGCAGCGCTTGCCGCAGCCCTCCGCGATCTTAAGGAACGCGTAGTATCCGCCGGTGGTCACGATCCGGTCCGTCCTGATCTCAGGCAGCGCGTTGATGTCGGCAAAACTCTCGGATCTCTCTCCTTTTAAGGCTTTGTCAAACACTTCGGCGATCTCGCCGTAAGCCGATGTGCCCACCACCGCGTCCACCTCCGGGATCTCCGTAAGGATCTCCTCCCGGTAGCGCTGGGCCAGACAGCCGGTGACGACCAGGGCCCTGCAGGGGCCTGACGCGCGCCACTGCGCCATCTCCAGGATCGTATTCACGCTTTCTTCCTTGGCGTCGCCGATGAAACAGCAGGTATTGATCAGGATGGCGTCCGCCTCCGCCTCGTCGTCGGTAAATTCATATCCTTCGCGGCGCAGAAGCCCCAGCATCTTCTCCGTGTCCACCAGATTCTTGTCGCAGCCAAGGGAAATGCAAAGTATCTTCATGTATGCTCCTTGTTCTGACCTCACAGAAGGCGGCCTGCGCAGGCCGTGAATCCCACCGGCCACTCTTTCACTCTCAGAAGGCGGCCTTACTCGGTCACTTCCGAAATATCCTCGTCAGCATCACCGGCCATATCCTCTGCTCCGGCCGCTTCCGCGGTCTCCGCCCCGGCCTTCTTCGGCTCATCGTCGGCGGTATCGTCCTCGCTGACGATCTTCACCTTCTGACGGTACAGCTCTTCCACGGCTACGGAAAGCGGCTTTCTCCCGACTGACGGAACCATAGCGTCCTCGTCGGCGATCAGCTGGCGCGCCCTCTTGGCGGTGGCGATTACAATCGAATAACGGCTCTGGACCACCGGTTCCTCGCCCGGCTCCACACCGCTGTTAACTGCCTGGATCAGATCATGATAAGATGGATGTAACATAAATAAATGCTCCTCTCTTTGATGCATTGTGATAGTATTATAGTTTCAGCACTCCGCCAGTTCCCCGCGGATCTTCTCAACAAAGCGCCGGTTATTGCTCATCCTGGCGTGCTGTGCCTGAATGATCCGGTGCATCGCCTCGACGCAGGCGTCCAGATCGTCATTGACCAGCAGATAGTCATAGCACTCCATGCCTTCCGCTTCTTCCCTCGCCCGCGCGAGCCTTTCCTGAATAACCTCCCCGCTTTCGGAACCCCTTCCCGTCAGGCGTCGCTTAAGCTCCGCCGCGTCCGGCGCCGATACGAACAAAAGCAATGTATCAGGGAACTTCTCCTTCACCTTCAGCGCTCCCTGAATCTCGATCTCCAGGATCACGTCCTTCCCCGCCTGCAGCTGCTCCATCACATAGCCCTTCGGGGTCCCGTAGGAATGCTTCACATATCTGGCGTATTCGAGCAGTTCGTCCTCCCGGATCATCCGGTCAAACTCCTCATCCGTCACAAAGAAATATTCCCTGCCGTGCGCTTCGCCCTCCCTGGGGCCGCGGGTCGTAGCTGAGATGGACAGCGCGTAGTTATCGTACCGGCGCAGAAGCTCTTTCATAAGAGTGCCTTTCCCCGCGCCGGAAAAACCCGACACCACCGCCAATATTCCCTGATCGCTCATATCATTAATGCTCCAATCCTCTGCTGCTTTATTCC
Organism: uncultured Lachnospiraceae bacterium; assembly: GCA_947588005.1. Lineage (GTDB taxonomy): Bacteria > Bacillota > Clostridia > Lachnospirales > Lachnospiraceae > UBA3402. The sequence goes on from CANPYE010000018.1 coordinate 10,809, forward strand.
GGGACGTGATGCCGCGGACCGGTCTGCGTCCTGTCCTTCCGGGATCCGGAAATATCACTCGATATTCTGTATCTGCTCGCGGATCTTCTCAATACCGGTCTTGAGCTCGATGGCCTTGCCCGACACCTCCAGGTCGCTGGCCTTGGAAAGGATCGTGTTGGCCTCCCGGTTCATCTCCTGCGCGATGAAATCCAGCTTCCGTCCCACGCTTCCGCCGGCTTCCAGCTCCTTCCGGGTAGCCGCGATATGGCTCCTGAGCCGCACGGTCTCCTCATCCACGCAGATCTTATCCGCGAAGATCGTGGTCTCGGTCACGATCCGCGCCTCGTCCACCGTATTGCTTTCCAGAAGCTCCTTCACCTTCTCCGTCAGCCTGGTCCGATACTCCTCGACGATGGACGGCGACCGGTTCTCGATCTCCTCCACCAGGCCGAGCATCTCCTCCAGCTTGCCGGTCAGGTCGTTCTTCAGATGTTCGCCCTCACGGATGCGCGCCTCCACAAACGCCTTCGCCGCTTCCTCGACTGCGCCGGACAGAAGCTTCCACATGGATTCCTCGTCCTCCGGCGTCTCCTCCATGGTCAGGACCTCCGGCATGCGCGCAAGCTGCGTCACAGTCACATCGTCTGTCAGGCCGAACTGCTCCTTCATTTTCCTAAAATATTCCATGTATTCCGCGGCCAGGCCCTCATTGTACTTTAACTGCATGGTCTGCGTCGTATAATCCTCATAGGAGATGAAGACGTCCACCTTGCCGCGCTGGATATCATTTTTCAGTAAATTGCGGAGAGCGGCCTCGAAATAATTGAACTTCTTCGGCATCTTGATGCTCATGTCCAGATAGCGGTGGTTCACCGACTTGATCTCCACAGAGATCTTGTACTGGTCCGTGACCTTCTCGCATCTGCCGAAGCCCGTCATACTCTTGATCATTTCGCGGTGCCTCTCTTTCCTCATAGATAGATACCATTATAAGGCAAATGGAAAATGAAGTCAACATCGGGGAGAAAACTTTCCTGCGGTTTGCGGGTTTGCGGCAGGCGCTGGCAGCCGGCACTTGTGCCGTTTCCGGAGGCCCGGCGACCGGCACTTATGCAGGTTCCGGAGGCCCCGGCGACCGGCACTTATGCAGGTTCCGGAGGCCCCGGCGACCGGCACTTATATCGTTTGCGGCAGGCGCAGGCAGCCGGCACTTGTGCGGTTTGCGGATCTGTGCTATGATGAGCATATCCGGTTTTATGTAAGAAAAAACATTCGAGGTGAAATTTCAGGGAGGTTTTAGGAATGGCATTTGACGGAATCGTGATCGCGAACCTGACCCGCGATTTAAAGGAGCGCCTGGAAGGGGCCAGGATCACCAAGATCGCCCAGCCCGAGAAGGACGAGCTTCTGTTTACCATAAAGAATTTTAAAGACACCTGCCGGGTGCTCATGTCGGCCAGCGCCAGCCTGCCGCTGATCTATTTTACGGAAAGCAATAAGCCGGGGCCTATGACCGCACCGAATTTCTGTATGCTTCTGCGCAAGCACATCGGAAGCGGCCGCATCGTGAGCGTCAGCCAGCCCGGTCTGGAACGGATCATCGAATTTACCATCGAGCATCTTGACGAGATGGGCGATCTGCGCCGCAAGAAGCTGATCGTGGAGCTGATGGGCAAGCACAGCAATATCATCTTCTGCCGCGACGACGGCGTGATCTTAGACAGCATCAAGCATGTGTCCGCGCAGATCAGCTCCGTGCGGGAGGTGCTTCCGGGACGGGAGTATTTTATCCCGCAGACCGTGGAGAAGGCGGATCCGCTGACTGTCACAGAAGAAGAATTTTCCCGGCGCTTAAGCGCCGCGCCCATGCCGGTCCAGAAGGCTCTCTATTCGACTTTGACCGGCTTAAGCCCCATCGTCGCGCTTGAGCTGTGCCACCTGGCCTCCATCGACGCGGATCACTCCGCCAATGAACTTTCCGGCGCGGAACTGACCCACCTTTACCATACGCTGGCGCTTATGATGGACGACGTCCGCGAAGGCCGCTTTGCGCCAAATATCGTGTACCGGAACGACGAACCGGTGGAATTTGCGTCGGTGCCGCTGACGTGCTACGGCTGCAGGTATGATACCGGAAGCTTTGATCATTTCGACGATTCTGTATCTTCCGGTACTTTCGCCCTTGCGAACAGATCGCATGTTTCTGGCTGCAGCGCAGCCGCAGATACCGCAGCCGCTCAAGAACACGGCATTCGAGCTGAAAGTAACAGCGGGTACCGTGCACAGATTTTCGCCTCTGTGAGCCAGCTTCTTGAGACCTACTACGCCTCCCGCGACACCGTCGTCCGCATCCGCCAGAAGTCTACCGATCTGCGGAAAATCGTCCAGACCGCACTGGAGCGCAACTATAAGAAGCTGGACCTTCAGGAAAAGCAGCTCCGCGACACGGATAAGAGAGAGAAATTTAAGATTTACGGCGAGCTTCTCAACACCTACGGCTACGAGCTGGCGGGCGGCGAGAAGGAACTGAACTGCCTGAATTACTATACGAATGAAGAAATTAAGATCCCGCTGGACCCGCAGCTGACGGCCCGCGAGAACTCGCAGAAATATTTTGACCGGTACAATAAGCTCAAACGAACCTGCGAGGCCCTGACGGAACAGACCGCCGCGACCCGCGCCGAGATCGACCACCTGGAGTCCATCGCCACGTCCTTAGAGATCGCCTTAAAAGAAGAAGATCTTGTCCAGATCAAGGAAGAACTGACCGAATACGGCTACATCCGCCGCCACAATACCGGCGGCAAAAAGCCGAAGATCACCAGCCGGCCCTTCCATTACCTCTCCTCCGACGGCTTCCATATCTATGTGGGCAAGAACAACTATCAGAACGAGGAGCTGACCTTCAAGCTGGCCTCTGGAAACGACTGGTGGTTCCACGCCAAAGGCATTCCCGGCTCCCATGTGATTGTGAAAGCCGAAGGCAAAGAGCTTCCCGACCGCGTCTTTGAGGAAGCCGGCGCCTTAGCCGCCTACTACTCCAAGGGCCGCGGAAACGAGAAGGTGGAGATCGACTATATCCAGAAAAAGCACATCCGCAAGGTGGCCGGCGCGGCCCCGGGATTTGTCATCTATCATACGAACTATTCGCTGGTGGCTGCGCCGCGGGCGGATCTAAAAGAAATCGGATAATACAAAAAAGCAGAGAGACTTTGACCGGCGCCGCCTTCTCATGCATCTCATTTAACTCATGGAACGCGTGGCTGTCACGAACCGGACCGCATCAAAGTCCTCTGCTTTAAATCATATTGTTAAAATACTCCTGGGTAACCTGCAGCTGTCTTTTGAGTATCATCTGCCACATAGCCCGGTGAATTTCACCGCTTCCCTTCGATACCTTTGTCATACGGATATTGCCGTTCGCATCAATCTTTCGATAATAATAATGATCCGTATCTTTATACAATTCCCACCCGTCCCTCTCGCAGAACCGCTTCAATTCTTTCCATCGAGGCATAGAATCTCCTCTCCGAGCGCATCTGCATCGTCGCTGATCAGTGCCTTGAACACATAAGGAACATGACTCCTGCGATTCGGCGCATGACTATAAAACGCATAGTTATTGTAATATTCCAGCGCATACTCCAGGATCGTATGCCCCATCCGCAGCCGTGCCTCCTGTTCTGTCGGCGCGTTCTCGATCAGATCGATCTCATTTAACGACAATGTCACCGAAGCGTCCGGTTCAATATACCGCTCCGCGGTAAAATGATATGCCTTCAGAAGTTCCTTCATCGTCTCCAGATTCGTCAGCCATATCCGATCCCGCGTCCGCTTTACACAAAGCGGACGTTCCCGAACAACCTGATCTACATAAGAACTCCATTCCTTACGCGCATCTGTAGCACTGACAGTAATCATATCCAGCATCCTCCCTTGCCCTCCTATTCTATCACGCAGCGTACATTATGTCAATTATGTATATAATGTACGCAGAAAGGCAAATTTCTATACTGTGCCGCGAAGCGGAAATGATTCATGTCACAGACCGTCTATAGTCACACCTCTAGTTAAACGGATCCAGCGCTCCCCTGATCGCCGCCAGCAGATCGTCGAATTCCTCGAACGCCTGCAGATCCGGATTATCAGCGATGATCTTCTCCGTGCTCTTAAAGAGGAACCCGGCCTTGCTGGCCCGGATCATACCAAGGTCGTTATAACTGTCGCCGGCCGCGATCGTCTCATAGCCGATGGACTGGAGCGCCTTCACGGTTGCCAGCTTCGACTGCTCCACGCGCATCTTAAAGCCGGTCACCTCGCCGCTTTCCGCCACCTCAAGCGTATTGCAGAAAATGGTGGGCCAGCCCAGCTTTTTCATTAACGGCTTGGCAAACTGGGTAAACGTATCGCTCAATATGATCACCTGGGTCATCGTCCGCAGTTCGTCTAAAAATTCCTTCGCGCCCGGCATCGGTTCGATCGTCGCGATCACGTCCTGGATTTCCTTAAGGCCCAGGCCATGCTCCTTTAAGATTCCCAGCCTCCATTTCATCAGCTTGTTGTAATCCGGCTCGTCCCGGGTCGTCCTCGAAAGCTCCGGGATCCCGCTGGCCTTCGAAAATGCGATCCAGATCTCCGGTACCAGTACGCCTTCCATATCCAGACATACGATATTCATACTAATTTTTCTCCTTCTTTGTCTTATCTGCGGCTGACGCTGCAGCAAATTTCATTTCTCATACACAATTCCAGGCAAATAAGCGCATAATCTCCCTCTGTTGCCAACCGCTTCTCCACAGGCACAGGACGCCTCTCATCTGCCATAAATACAGCAAGTCAATGTACCGCTCTACTTTGTTAAAGCGTCATTGGCAAAATAACATCCGGGAATCATCCGCATTTTTCTCTATATGCATAGATCATTCCCGGATGTGAATCTCATTCTCTAAATACTTTCTCTGACAGTCCCTCGTCCGGCTCCTGCTGCCTTCGGTTCCACATCAGCATCGCCCGGTACTTCCCGCGCACAGCCGCTGTCGTCTCCGTCCATAGGCCTGCCGACTGACTTCTCCACCGACACACTCTGCTGCGCTTCCGCCTCACTTCTTCGGCACCAGCACCGTCTTTCCGCCCATATACGGCTGCAGGACCGCCGGGATCTTCACGCTGCCGTCCGCCTGCAGATTGTTCTCCAGAAAGGCGATCAGCATACGCGGCGGAGCCACCACCGTATTGTTCAGCGTGTGGGCGAAATATCGGCCGTTCTCACCTTCCACGCGGATACGGAGCCGCCTGGCCTGGGCGTCGCCCAGATTCGAACAGGAGCCGACCTCAAAATACTTCTTCTGCCGCGGGCTCCATGCCTCCACGTCGCAGGATTTCACCTTCAGATCCGCCAGATCGCCGGAGCAGCACTCCAAAGTCCTTACCGGAATATCCATGGAGCGGAACAGATCCACCGTGTTCTGCCACAGCTTGTCATACCACATCGGCGAATCCTCCGGCTTACAGACCACGATCATCTCCTGCTTCTCAAACTGATGGATGCGGTACACGCCTCGCTCCTCGATGCCGTGCGCCCCCTTCTCCTTGCGGAAGCAGGGAGAATAGCTTGTCATCGTCTTCGGAAGCTCGCTTTCCGGCGTGACCGTGTCAATGAACTTGCCGATCATCGAATGCTCGCTGGTTCCGATCAGATACAGGTCCTCGCCCTCGATCTTATACATCATGGCATCCATCTCCGCGAAGGACATAACGCCGGTCACCACATTGCTGCGGATCATGAACGGCGGCACGCAGTAGGTAAAGCCGCGGTCGATCATGAAATCACGGGCGTAGGCGATCACCGCTGAATGGAGCCGGGCGATGTCTCCCATCAGATAATAGAAACCGTTGCCGGCCACGCGTCCGGCCGCATCCAGATCGATGCCGTCGAAGGTCTTCATGATATCCGTGTGGTACGGGATCTCAAAATCCGGCACCACCGGCTCGCCGAACCTCTGAAGCTCCACATTCTCGCTGTCGTCCTTTCCGATCGGTACGCTCGGATCGATGATGTTCGGAATCGTCATCATGATCTTCGTGATCCGCTCCTCATAGGCCGCCTCGTCCTTCTCAAGCTGAGCCAGGCGCTCCGCGTTCGCGGTCACCTGCGCCTTCACGGCTTCGGCTTCTTCCTTCTTCCCCTGACCCATCAGCTGGCCGATCTGCTTGGACAGCTTGTTGCGGGACGCTCGGAGATTGTCTCCCTCGGTCTTGGCCGCCCGGTTCTTCGCGTCGAGGTCGATCACCTCGTCCACCAGCGGAAGCTTCTCGTCCTGAAATTTATTGCGGATATTCTGCTTGACGATCTCCGGATTCTCTCTCACAAATCTAAGGTCTAACATAATCTTCCTCCTGCAAATCTGCATCTGTAAATAAATTCGTCCCGCACGGGGCTTCCTGCCCCGCCGCCGCGCACAAAGCGCCCATTCGCAGCATACCCGCTGAATTCTTCGCGCCGCATTGCCGCGGGCCAAATCTTACTCAGCACAGTATACCGCAAACTTCCAAAAAAGGAAACCCCCATTTTGCACGATTCTTTCAATCTCCCACCCGGTTCAGAGTGAAGTCGTCGATCGTTCCCCAGCCCTTCGCGCCACATTTCACACGCACGCCGACCGCTATGTGATCGCCGCTAAGCTTTATCCCCGTGATCTTCGGCGCCTTCCAGTCCGCATAGCCGCTGACCATAAAGGACTGCGTCATTTCCTCTCCGTCCGCGACGGCGTACAGCTCCATCTCCGCATCCGCCGACATATCTCCGCCCTGCGAATAGACCGTCAGCTGGTACGTGCCCGGCTCCAGATTCGTCACATCCTGCTCGATCGCAAATTCCATATCCGACTCCGACCAGAAATGGAAGGCCGTACTGCCGGTATAGGCGTCGTCCTCCTTCACCTGGAAGTCCGTCGGGTTCTTATTTCCTTCATACGTCACCTTCCACATGGAAGTGTCCGTCCGCTCAAAGCCGGGATTCTCCACCAGGTTCAGCATCAGGATCTCCACATGGGCGGGAATCTTCGTTCCGTCCTCCAGGATCCCGGTAACAATATACTCGCCGTCCCGCGTCATATCCACCCTGGCCAGCGAATCCGCATCCCAGGCAACCGGCATCTGCGTGCTTGCCGACGGGTCGTTATAGATCACATCCACCTTCTCCGGCATCTGCAGCTCGCTTCCCACATTGCCGAACACCTTCACATCCGGAATGTCCACGAAGGCCAAGGGCGCGGTGGCGCCGTATTTTAAGTATTTAAATACATTCAAAGACGCCAGCGGATGACCGTTCCAGTCGAACATGGCCTGATTATCCCAGGAACAGCCGCCGTAATAAAGCCCTGCGTCGTCCGGGTCGTAATCCGCCGCGCAGCTGCTGGCCCAGCCGCTTCCAAACTGTTCCCATATCGGGGAATTATCCGCCGTCGCCGGTCCCACCGGAATCCAGACGCCTTCCCAGTAGAACACTCCGAGCACGCCCGCGTCCGACGCCGCCGCGCAGATATCGCGGATCATCGTCGCCTGGCTCTGCACCTTCGCCGGATAGCCCGGCACCAGATCGCCCGCAGAGACGCTGTTGCCGGTTCCGTCGCCGTCGTCGTTGGTATAAGGGTAGGCCGTCTCGGCGATCAGCGTTTTCTTGCCGTATTTTCCCTGAATTCGTTTCGCGGCGGCCTGCATATCCTCGCTGGTCCCGTGCCAGTAAGGATAATAGGACATCGCGAAAATATCATAATCAACGCCGAAATTCTGCAGGTTGGAGGCGATCTTATCGAGCTGGTCGAGCTGGTGGATATCCGTATAATGCACCGCCACCTGGATCTCTTTGCCGTAGGCAGCGGCCGTTTCCCGAACCGCCCTGCTTCCCGCGTTTAAGAGATTCGCGACCATCGCGATCCGGGACTCTCCCGCCATACCGTTATTGATCTCGTTGCCGATCTGCACCATTCCTACGTTTACGCCCGCGTCCAGAATTTCCGTCAGGCTCTCCGCGGTAAAATCATAGAGAGCCGTACATTTCTCATCCGCGCTCATGCCTTCCCAGGCTTTGGGCGCATGCTGGCGTTTGGGATCGGCCCAGAAATCGGAGTAATGAAAATCGACGCATACCTTCATGCCGTACCGGGTCGCCCGTTTGCCCATCTCGATCGCCTTGGGAACATCGCAGTTGCCGCCCCCGTAACCGCGGCCGTCCGCGTCGTAGGGATCGTTCCAGACGCGCAGACGGATATAATTGACGCCGGCCTGGGCCAGGGTCTCAAAGACATCCTGCTCCTCGCCGTCGAAATTATAATATTTCACGCCGCTTTCTTCCTCCGCAATCACGGAGGACGCGTCCATGCCGCGTATGAAATCGTCCGCGATCCCCTCCACCGGGGCTATGAAGATTTCGGATTCCTCCGGTCCGTCCGGCAGGGGAAAGACGGTCGTTTCGATCACCGGCTGGGTTTTTGAGGCTTTCTGCGCGCTCTGGCCCTCTGCCGCGGCAGACGCTGTTTCCGCCGGCTGTGGTTCCGCGCCTGGATCCCCCTCGTTCTGCGGCTCTATATTCTGCGATTCTGCGCCCTGCGCGCCCGCGTTCTGCAATTCTGGGTTCTGCGCGCCCGCGTTCTGTGTTTCCGCCGCCAGATTATCTTCCGCCTGCACGCCCGCTCCGTCCCCGCTGCCGTCCCGGCCGCAGGCGGAAAGCATAGCGATCCAAAAGACAGCCGCAATTACGAATCCTGCTGCCTTCACGTGTTTTCCCTTCATAGCTGTCTCCTCCCTTTCATGCTGAAAACTATTCCCAGTCAGTCCGCTTCTCCTCGTCGCGGAGAGTGCCGTTCTTCGTGTGGTTCTCAAAATACACGTATTCCTTCGGCTCCTCCTTCTTTTTCTCGTTCCATTGCTTCCGCACAGCCGTATAGGCGCCCGCCCCCAGCAGGATCATCGTTCCGGCGGCCATCGTACCCGCTCCGGCGCCATTGCCGCCGCCCTCCTGGCTGCCGCCGCCCTCCTGGTTGCTGCCGCCGTCCTGGTTGCTGCCGCCGTCCTGGTTGCTGCCGCCGTCCTGGCCGCTGCCGCCGCTCTGCGCAGACGTTTCCGCCACCGAGACCTTCAATGTTTCCGCGGCCCCCGAAACTCTCTCCGCGGCCTGCGCCGCTGCCGGAGCGGCCAGACTTATGGCAGCGAAAAACATGGCCGCGCATACCGCTTCCGCCGCGTATTTATTTATTCTTCTGTACAGATTTCTCCTTATCCGACGAACCTTCTCCATTGTTCTCCTTCTTCCCCAGCGTCCCCGCGGCTTCCCGCGGCTCCTTCTCCGGCAGGTAAGTACGCGCGCCGCGCGGGGACGGAATACTGATACCGTTCCTCTTAAAGAGCAGGAATATCTCGCGGTTCAGATCCCGGCTAAGCTGAATCCGATCCTGCTCCTTGCACATGGCAATGATCTTAAGCATCAGGCCTCTGTCGCTTAACGACGCGACGCCTTTGTAGAACGGCCCGTCTATGATGGCCGGCAGCCTGCTTTGCATCCTGGGAAGCTCCTCTTTAAGAACCGCTTCCACCCGCTCCAGATCCGCGCCGTACTCGATTCCTACATCGATGTCGGCGTAGGATGCCTCTTTCGTCATGTTGATGATGCCGGACAGACTCGAATTATTGAACACCTTGATATTTTTGGATATATCCTGGATCTTGGTAGTCCGCAGCCCGATATCCAGCACATTGCCGCGGAAATTCCCGACCGTCACGATATCGCCTACGCGAAACTCTCCCTCGAAGACGATGAACACGCCGGCCAGGATATCCTGGATCATGCTCTGGGCTCCAAGACCTATGACCAGAGAGAGGATCCCGGCGGACGCCAGAAGGCTTTCGGTATCCAGCCCGCACAGGTACAGGGAGTAGAACAGAGCAAACAGCGCCGTTCCGTAGCGGAGTACGGAAGCGAACAAATGCCCCAGGGTCTCCGCCCGGCTCCCGATGTTCACCGACACCTGGTTGATCAGGATCTCCAGCACATTGGCAACGACGAAGATCGTGATCAGCGTGATCGCGCAGTTGGTCATCGCGAAAATATTAAAACCCTTCGTCCACACGCCTTCATATACATAGTTGATCGCGTCGATCTCAAATATTCCATGGCGGGATCCCAGGATGCAGACGAACAGGAAGGCCGCGAACACATGAAAGACCGCGCCGACGACCGTCGAGAATTTCTGCTCCGGCGACTTATTCTCCCACGGAACATACTCCGCGTCCCATCTGGCCGTAACCGGTCGTACCCTCCTGGTCTTGCCGGAAGGCATGGTCACCGTGATGGTCTCCTGGTCGTTGCGGGCCCGTTTCCCCGCTTCACCGGCATGATTCACGTACATCTTCTCCTCCTGCGCGCCGAACATGCAGGCATAGACGCAGAGGATCAGAAGTCCGAACAGCGACGCGAAAAACGCGGTCAGAGCGATGTCGCCCCTTGTGGCGTACACCGTCGTAAGCGGCACCGCCGTGCCGATATACAGATTATCCACCATCTTAAACGTCTGAAAATAGGTTTCCCCGTTCACCGTCTCGATTCCGTTGTACATTTCGCCCGACGGGTCAAACGCGCCCGCGCTGCAGCCCATGGCCAGAGCCGAGCGGCCGATATCCGCGGACTTGGGCGAATAGACGCAGGTATAGTTCTCATCCGAGTCGCAGATTACCGTAAAGCCGGTGCCGTGGATCGTGGTGTGGTCCGCGACGTAAGTCAGAGTCGCGGTCGCCATCACGTTCTGCAGCCGTTCCGGCGCAATGCTGATCTGCAGAAGGCCGCGGTGCTTCTTAATAGGACTGCCGCTCCATTCGCCGTCTGCCTGCTTCTGGTAATCGCTTTTGGACACATAGCCGGTACTCCCATCCGGATTCTGCACCGTATAGTAGCAGAACGCTCTGCCTACATACTGGGAATACTCTCCCATGTCGTCCAGTCCTACGTCCTGGGCGTAGGAATCCTGGTGATCCGCCAGAATCTCCCAGAACGGATAGGACTGGTTCTCCTCATTTCCCGTTATGGTATAGTACCATATATTATCATTCGTGGCGATCGCCCTTCCGCTCTCGTCGAAGATTGTAATTTTCTCGGCGGCGTTGATCTGCGCCATCTTCTTAAGGAACGGATGCTCGCTGACGGAATAGACCGGATTCCCGTAGGCGTCCAGTCCTCCGACGATCTGTCCGCTATCATCCTTCTCCACCGGATGCTTATGTACATTCTCCCCCTCAGGATCATAATCGAAAACATACTGCGGATTTTCCTCTAGCATCGCCGCCAGAAGCTCGCATTTGTTCAGAAACAGCGCCTTGTATTCCTCGTTCAGCACCTCGGCGTCGCGCGTATTGTCGGCAAGCTGACCGCTGATCTCGTCGATGGCCCTGTTGGACTCATAAGCCACGGAGGACAGAGCGTTTACAGACTGGAGATAATAGGTCAGACCGGCCACGGCCGCGATTCCCAAAACCGCGATCGGGAACAGTCTCTCCGCCACTGTGACGTTGAAGAAAAGCTTGCCTTTCACCAGGGCAATATAACGGGGCATCCGTCCGATCCGGATATTGTCCCGGTTGATGATCGTCGCGTAAACGCTGACCAGAACCACAAAAATGATGAATACGATCGCAATAAAAACGATCAGCACCAGGTCATTGGCTAGATCTGTAGTCGTCCTTGTCAGAACAAATATGACCGCGTCGTTCCAGCGTATGCCCACAGCGCACCATTCGTCCCCGCCGAAGCTTAAAAGCCCTTCATAGGACTCGCCCAGCGCTTCGATGGGCACGCCGTTCTGAAGCGCGTCGCGGCCGGTCAGATCATCGATCGGGTTATACAGGAAAGAATAATCCTGCAGCGACACGGCGATGGAAACCGTGTTCACGCTGGTCATTCCGCGGAGAACCGCTTCCCAGGATGTTACGGTCTCAATACTCTTCTGCGTGCCGGTCCAGTCCACGACAAAGACCAGGATACGGCCGGAACGCAGCCGGATCCCGTAGAAGCGCTTCACTCCGTCCTCGTAATGGATGCTGAACGGTTTTGACGTACCGTCGTCCGTCAGCTGCTCCCGAAGCATTCTGAACCGCTTCCGGGTGAAATCATAATCACAGTTATAGGCGGCAAAGGTCTGCCCTTCGGAGTCAATGACCGCCGCCTCTTCTACACCGGCGTATACCGCAGCGTCACGGACGAAGCTGTCGTCGAAGGACATGCTCCAGAGGTTATCATAGTAATACCATGTATTCTTGAGCTTGGCGATATATAGCTGGTCATACTCGCCGTACAGCTCGTCGTTCTCCATAACGCCGGATTCCAGAGCCTTAACCACCGTATCGATCCGGGCATGGTTGGTGACAAAGAGCTGCTCCCTGGACAGCTTAAAGCGCGCCGCGGCGATCGCTGCCACAGCGGCGGCCACTGCAAGCAGGGAAAGAATGCACGCGGCAACCGTCCGTGTATTTATATAGCGGGTCTCGGAAGCGTCCAGCCCCATTTTAGCAGCCGAATTTTTCCTTTTCATCCTGCTCATGATCAATTCCCCCATTTCGTCTTCAGGCCGTCGATGGTTCCGTCAGCCAGCCGGTTTGCGACCGCCGCGTCGATCCGTTCCGCGAGCGGGGAGTTCTTTTGCGTGAAAACGCCGTACTCCTGCATCGAAAAGGTCTCCGAAAGGATCGTCCTTCCTTCGCCGCGGAACCCGCTTAAGATCGACCAGTCGGCGATAAATGCGTCCACTTCCCCGTACTCCAGGGCGTCGGATACGGCCTTATAGGAATCGTACTCAGCGAAGGTCACGCCGCCGTCAAAGGACGCGGCTTTAAAGCTTTCCGCGTCAAAGGCCGGAATAATTCCCTTTTCCGCCAGATACTGTGCGAACAGTCCGGCATGGCTGGTCCCTTCCATGACGCCGATCCGGCAGTCCTTTAAGTCCGCCATATCTGTAAGCAGGCTGGAATCCTCGACCATAACGGCCATGCTGTCCGTATAGTAAACCGGCGAAACATGGTATTTCTCCCGCCTTTCGTCCGTGATCGTAAAGGTCGCGAGGATCATATCTACCTCCCCGGCGTCCAGCGTCTCTTCCCGGTTCGCGCTGGTGACCGTCACAAACTGCACCTGCCCGTAGCCCAGATCCTCGCAGAGCTGCTCGGCCAGATCGATCTCCATGCCGGAATACCGTCCCGATTCCTCATCATAAAGCCCGAAGTTCGCCACGTCCGCCTTTACGCCCACCCGGATCGTCCCGGTGCGCTGTTCGCCGCAGGCGGAGAGGCATAAGGCGGTCGCTGCCGCCAGCACGCACAGCATCCATGTTCTAACAGATCGTACCATCCTGCCTACCCCCGATTTACTTTTGTGATCAGCCACGGCAGCGCCTTTTCAAACTTCACGCCGTACCAGTGGGCTTCATCGCCGATCGTCTTCTTCATACACTCTAATGTAAAATCCGCCGCGATCACGGCCGCGTCATAAACAGCATACCCCTGCATCAGCGATCCCACGAACGCGGACGCGTAGATATCGCCGGTTCCGTGGGAATTTCGCGCAAGCTTCTCATGGAAATAATAGTCTGTCTTCCCGTCCCGGCGCACCGCCACGCCCAGCTTCCCCGGTTCATAGCCGACGCCCTTCAGCACCACGCACTTCGCTCCCAGCGCCTCTGCCCGGTCAAGAAGCGTCTCGATATAAGCCGCGTCCCCCGGTCCTTCCTCATACGCCGTACCGGTCATAAGGCACGCCTCCGTGATATTCGGCAGGGCGATGTCGGCAGCTCCGCACAGCTTTCCCATCTCCAGAGCAAATTCACCGGTAAATCCGCGGTACAGCCTTCCGTGATCCGCCATAGCCGGATCGACGATCTTAAGGCCGCCCGGAACCAGTGTCTCCTCCATAATGGTCCGCACATATCCGATCTGCTTAAGACTTCCCAGATAACCGGTATAGACCGCGTCGAAGCGGATCCCTTCTTTCTTCCAGTGGTTTCCGATCGCCGGCATATCGCCGCTTAAGTCGCGGAACGTATTGCCGGTAAAGCCTCCCGTGTGGGTAGACAGCACCGCGGACGGCAAAACCGCCGTTTCGACGCCGCAGGCCGATATGACCGGCAACGCCGCGGTCAGGGAACATTGTCCCACGCAGGATATATCCTGAATCGTCAAAACTCTCTTATCGCTCATATTCCTTTCCTCCGCCTGAGGGTCTGCGCGCGGCTTTTCTTCCACCGCCCGCCTTGACTCTGCCCCGCTCAGTCCTTCGACTCCACGCAGATCAAAATCCCCGCGTCAAAACGTATCTCCGCCGTCTCCGCCGCGATCTCATTGCTGACGCAGAGGCCGGCCTCCCGGCCGACGGCGATATTCTTTCCTGTTAAAGGATACTTAAATCCGGTAAGCGTGATCCCGCGCACCTGCTCGGTCAGCGGAATGAACGAGACATATTTCCCGTAGGCCCTCTCCCGCCGGAATACCCTGCCCTCCGCCAGAAGACTGACCCGGTTCTGCCTGTCGTAGAGCGCCGCGTCTACCCCCGCGTCCAGACACATTTTCAGCAGGTGAATATTGGAAAGCTCATGGTCCAGCCGCCCGCCGGTGGCGCCCAGAATCACAAGCCGCGTGCATCCCAGCCTGATCGCGGTGCTGATCGCCAGCTCCGTGTCCGTCTCGTCCTTCTCCGGCCTGTGTACATCCCAGACGACGTCTCCGCCTGCGCTTCTGCGGTACCGCTCCAGTATCTCGGGCCGCACCGTGTCGAAATCCCCAACGACGGCGTCCGGCACAAGTCCCAGCTTTTCCGCGGGCTCCAGGCCGCCGTCCACCAGTATGACGCAGTCAAAGCCGTAATTGCGTCCGGCCGGGGCGTTCTTCCCCGTTCCCGCATTTTCCCGCGGCCCGGCCCCGGCGCCTGCGGCATACCCGCATATAAATCTACCGGCGAAAGACATATCCAGTTTCCCGCCGGTGATGATCAGCCCTGTCTTCATTTCTTTTCAAATTCCTCGAATACTTTCAGAAACTTCCGGGTATTGGCGGCCGCGTCTCCCCGGTAAATGGCGGAGCCGGCCACGATGATGTTGGCGCCCGCCTCCAGGCAGAGCCGCACGTTAGCAAGCGTCACGCCGCCGTCGATCTGAATGTCCAGATCCACGCCCCGGTTTTTGCACAGCTTGCGCAGGGCGCGCACCTTGTTCAGCGTGTAGGGGATCATCTCCTGACCGCCGAAGCCCGGATTCACCGTCATAATCAGTACCATGTCCACGCAGTCCAACAGATCATGGATCATCAGAATCGGCGTCGTCGGATTCAGCGCCACGCCAACCTTAAGGCCCGCCTTACGGATCTCCCGAAGCGTATAATCCAGATGGGTGCACGCCTCGGCGTGAACCGTAATGATATCCGCGCCGCACTGAACGATCTCCGGCAGATAGCGAAGCGGCTCCTGCACCATCATATGTACGTCGAATACCTTGTCCGTGCAGCTGCGGATCGACGAGATCACCTGCATCCCGAAGGATATGCAGGGCACGAAGGTACCGTCCATCACGTCCAGATGGATATACTGGGCGCCCGCCCGGTCCACTTCGCTGATCTGCTGCTCAAGCCTCTTAAAATCTGCTCCCAGAATCGAGGGCGACAGAATATTCATAAGCTAGTATCTCCTTTTCTCCTTCTGCTCTGTATACAGAAGCCGGTAATTCTCATAACGGCTGCGGCTGATCTTCCCCGCTTCCACCGCGGCCTTAACGCCGCAGACCTTCTCGCCCATATGGACGCATCCCGGGAAGCGGCAGACGTCCGAGAAGGCTTCAAATTCAGGGAAGCACTCCTTTAATTCCTCCGGCGCCGGTCCATCCTCAAACAGGGAACTGAAACCGGGCGTATCCATCAGATAGGTCCCGCTCTTAAGACAGAACAACTCCGAATGGCGGGTCGTGTGGCGGCCTCTGCGGATCTTCTCGCTGACGCTGCCTGTCTCCATATTGGCTTCCGGCATCAGCAGATTGGTAAGCGAAGACTTTCCTACGCCGGACGGGCCGGCTAATACCGTCGTCCGGCCCCTTAAGCTGTCCCGGATCCGGTCCATCCCCTGCCCCGTACAGGTACTGAGCGGCAGAACCGGATACCCCGCAGGCTCATAGATCGCGCAGAAGCGTCTGACCGTCTCCTCATCCGTCAGGTCCGTCTTATTCAGTACAATGGATGCGCTTACCTTCATCCGGCAAAGCATTACAAGGAAGCGGTCCAGCAGATTCAGATTCGGCTCCGGATCCTTCGCCGCAAACACCACCAGCGCCTGGTCCACATTCGCCACAGCCGGACGGATCAGCGCGTTCTTACGCGCAAGGATCTCGTCCACATTGCCTTCCGGCGGGTCGGTTCCCAGCACGGATATCTCCACATGATCGCCTACAAGGGGCTTTATCTTCCGGTTCCGGAAGATTCCTTTCGCCCTGCATTCGTAGATTCGGCCGTCCTCTGCGTGGACATAGTAGAAACCGGCGATTCCTCTGATAATCTTACCCGTCATCCGCTCTGCCTTTCTACTCCACCGCGAAGAACTGCACCGGATAGCTGGCCAGCACCTGGCCGGTCTCTGCGTTGACGACCTCGACCTCTCCGTATTCCGCGCCGGGTATGATCGCCTCGATCTCCGGAAATACGATCGGAAGGCTCCCGCCGCTGACCTCCACCGGCTCCATCAGCGTCCGGTACTGCGAACCGTCCTCGGCGTCCTGACGCAGACGCACCTCCAGTCTCAATGTCGTTCCCGCCATACCGGGGCCGAACGCGCCCTGCAGGTCGTACGTCTCGCTGATCGACGCGATATGCCTCTGCTGCGGCGGCTCCGGGCCGTCGCTGACAACAAAGGAAATACGGCTGCCCTCCTCCACGCTTTCATTGGCCGCGATATCCTGGCTGATCACATACCCCTGCGGGATCACGGCGTCAAAGCTTCTGGTGACCTCGCCCGGATTTAACCTGGCGTCGATTAAGCGCTGTCTCGCTTCTTCCTCTGTAATATTGTACAGATCCGGCACCGTCCGCATGACCGGAGCCGGTCCGATGCTCACATAAAGCGTTACCGTCTCTCCCGGCCGAACCTCCGCCGGTTCATAGCGGATGATCTTATCCTGCGCCACCGTATCATTGTATTCATCGACAAATTCCGGCGTAAGCCCGTTCTGGGTCAGCACAGACGCAGCCGCCGCCTTATCCATGCTGGTAAGGGCCAGCGTCTGCAGATCGATCTTTCCGTTGCCGGTGCTGACTACTACGTCCACCGTGGAATACTTCTGGACGACCGTCCCTTCCGCGGGCGACTGGGAAATCACGTAATTATTCTCTACCGTATCCGATTCCTCGTAGCTGACGACCCGCATGACCAGCGTAGCTTCCTTCAGCTTCGCCTCCGCCATATCCACCGGAAGATTGCACGCATCCGGCGCGTAAGTCTCCGTATCGGCCAGCTGCTGCGTCTCGTCAACCGTTTCCATCTGGATCGAAGACTGGGTATTGCCCAGTCCCAGCCCGGAACCGCCGCGGAACAGGCCGCCGACCCTTGAAAACAGCACGATGAGCACCGCGACGATGATGACCGCCACCAGGATTCCCATGCTTGTGAGGATCCGCTCGATCCCGCTGCTCACAGCCGTGTCCCTGTCCGGCTTTCTCGGGTAATCCGGCTGCCTCGTATAATCCGGCTCTCTCGGATAGTCCGGCTGCCTCGTATAATCCGGCTCTCTCGGATAGTCCGATTGCCTCGTATAATCCGGCTCTCTCGGATAGTCCGGTTCCAGCGGATAGTCCGGCTGCCTCATATAATCCGGCTCTCTCGGATAGTCCGGCTCCAGCGGATAATCCGGCTCCAGCTCCTGCTGCATCGGCTGGTAGGATTTGTGGGCCAGATTGATCACTTTGATCTCATCCTGGCTGAGCTGCCTGGTATCCGCCGTGTAATCGATCTCCGGCGCCATCGTCACAAAGTTCTCGTCCGGATGCAGAAGCACTCGGCGCAGATCGGCGATCACCTCGGTGACCGTGGAATACCGCCGCTCCGGCTTCTTCTCCGTACACTTGAGGATAATATTCTCCAGACTCACCGGTATACCCGGCTCGTAGAGGCTCGGTCTCGTGATCGGCTCCTCCACATGGGCCAGCGCGACCGCAACCGTATTGTCCCCTTCAAAGGGCAGGCGCCCCGTGACCATCTCATACATGGTGATTCCAAGGGAATAGATATCGCTTCGCTCGTCGCTGCAGCCGCCCCGCGCCTGCTCCGGGGAGATGTAATGGACCGATCCCACCGCCGCGGTACCCTGCGTCTGGGCCGATACCACCCGGGCGATGCCGAAATCGGCTACCTTCACCTTGCCGTCCCTGGAAATGATCATGTTCTGCGGCTTGATGTCCCTGTGAATGATATTCTGCTCGTGAGCCGCCGCGATGCCCTGCGCGACCTGGATCGCGATCCCGACCGCTTCCTTCACGTCCAGCTTGCCTTTTCTCGCGATATAGGTCTTGAGCGTGATGCCCTCGATCAGCTCCATCACGATATAATGGAGCTGTCCCTCGTCCACGACGTCATAGACGCTGACGATATTCGGATGCGAGAGTCCCGCCGCCGCCTGGGCCTCCATCTTGAATTTGGCGACAAAAGAAGCGTCGCTGCTCAGTTCTTCCTTTAATACCTTGATCGCCACCAGCCGGTCCAGCTTATGGCACCTGGCCTTATAGACGTCCGACATGCCGCCGGAGCCGATCAGCTCCAGGATCTCGTACCGGTTCTGCAAATACTGTCCCGCTCTCAGCATACGCCCACCTCGCTTATCTGTGGGTCAGCCAGAACGACCGCAATATTATCGCGCCCGCCGTTACGGTTGGCGCCGGCGATCAGTCTCTCCACTTTATCCTTAAGCGTCCCGCCTTCCGTAAGGCAGTCCGCGATCTCTCTGTCTGTCATCATATTCGTAAGTCCGTCTGAGCATAGAAGAACCAGGCTGCCCGCTTCGAGCTTCACCCGAAAGTAGTCTGCCTCCACAGTCCGATTTGTCCCAACCGCCCTGGTGATCAGGTTCTTCTTATCCAGATACTCCCTGCTTCCTCTTATCATGCGGCCCAGCCGCACCATTTCTTCCACATAAGAGTGATCCCGCGAAATCTGGGACAGTCTTCCATTTTTATATAAATAAAGACGGCTGTCTCCCACATTAGCAGCAATCAGTTCATTATTCTTAATCGTGGCCGCCACCAGCGTCGTTCCCATCCCTTCCAGCTCCGGACTGGTAAGCGACTTTTCGTATAGAAGCCTGTTGGCATGACGGATCCCTTCCTCCAGAAGCATCCTCTCATCCTCGAGGCGTTTCGTCTCAAAATACGCGACCAGCTGTTCCACCAAAAATCTGGACGCGAAATCGCCTGCCTTATGGCCGCCCATACCGTCGGCCACGAGATACAGATTCGCAAGCCCCCCTACCGGAGCCGATGAAGAATAGAGATAATCCTGATTACGGGCCCTTACCCGGCCCACATCTGTAAGTGCGTAAGCCTGCATCCTCATCCCTCCTTCGAAACAGGATCCCGACCTGCCGGACGCTGTGCCCGCGGAAGGCCGGCAATCCCTTCCTTTCCGCTGCAGCGCGTTCTGTCACAGGACGCAATTCTCTATGACATAAGGTAACTTCTTCTGAGCTGACCGCAGGCTCCGTTGACGTCGCGGCCCATCTCCCTTCTTATAGTAACATTTATTCCGCTTTTTTCAAGATAATTTTTAAATGCTTCCACCGTTTTTCGGTCAGACTGGACGTAGCTGCGCTCTTTGATCGGATTGACCGGGATCAGGTTCACATGTCCGTGCTGATCTCTCAAAAGCCGCGCCAGCGCGTCCGCTTCCTGCATACTGTCATTGACGCCCCGGACCAGACTGTATTCAAACGTCACACGACGGCCTGTCTTCTGAAAATAGATATTGCAGGCGTCAAGGACCTCCTTAAGCGGATAGCGGTTGGCAATGGGCATCAGCTGCTTCCGCGTCGCATCGTTCGAGGCGTGAAGCGACAGGGCCAGCGTGATTTGCAGATCTTCCTCCGCCAGCTTAAGCATCTGCGGGACCAGCCCGCAGGTAGAGACCGTGATATTGCGCTGGCTGATATGAAGCCCCCGCTCATCCGTCAGAAGCCGGATAAAACGAACCAGGTTATCGTAATTGTCAAGCGGCTCCCCGCTTCCCATGACTACCACGTTGGAAACACGTTCGCCGGTGTCCTGACCGATCCGGTAGACCTGCTCCAGCATCTCCGACGATCTTAAGCTTCTCACCAGGCCGTCCAGTGTGGACGCGCAGAAGCGGCAGCCCATCCGGCAGCCCGCCTGCGTAGAGATGTAGACGCTGTTGCCATGCCGGTATTTCATGAGGACGCTCTCGATCCGGTTCCCATCCGACAGCTCCATCAAAAACTTGCAGGTGCCGTCCGCCGACACCTGGCGCCTTACGATCTCCACGTCCCCCAGGCAGGCACATTCTTTTAA
>CANPYE010000019.1 GCA_947588005.1 uncultured Lachnospiraceae bacterium
ACCCATGAGACGGCGGGATATTTCGACGTGGCGCCGATCGATCTGGCGGAAAATGTGCGCCGGGATATCGTGCTGAACCTGGAGGAGATGGGATTCGTCATCGAGTCCTCCCATCATGAAATCGCGCCGGCCCAGCATGAGGTGGATATCCAGTACGAGCTGGGCTTAAAGGCGGCGGATAATATCGTCACGTTTAAGAACGCGGTGAAGACCATCGCCAAGCGGCACGGCCTTCACGCGACCTTCATGCCGAAGCCCAGGGCCGGGATCAACGGCTCCGGCATGCATATCAATATGTCGCTTGAGGACAGTCTGGGCAAGAATCTGTTCTCCGATCCGTCGGACAGCATGGGCTTAAGCCAGCTGGCGTACCAGTTTCTGGCCGGGATACTGTATCATATCGAATCGATGACGATCCTCACCAATCCGCTGGTAAATTCCTATAAGCGGCTGATCCCCGGCTATGACGCGCCGGTTTATATCGCGTGGGCGTCGGCGGCCAACCGCGGTCAGGTCATGCGGATCCCGTCCAACCGCGGCGCATCCACCAGGATCGAGCTTCGCAGCCCGGATCCGGCTATGAATCCATATCTGACGCTGGCGGCCTGCCTGGCGGCCGGTCTTGACGGGATCCGTAAGGGAATGGTGCCGCCCAAGCCATTCTACGGGAACGCGTTTTCACTGTCCAGAGCGGAAATGAAGCGGAGGGGAATCCGTCATCTGCCGGAGACGCTGGGAGAAGCCATCGAGCAGTTTGAGAATGACGACTTCCTGGAGTCGGTGCTGGGCGAGACGGTCTATACCAAGTACCTGGAAGCGAAGAAGAAGGAATGGAATGAGTTCCGCAGCCAGGTGACGGACTGGGAGATCGGCGAATATCTGTATAAATTTTAAGCGTCACAGAACTCTGAGCTTCGCAGGAAAACCGCCGCGGAGGCAGGGCGGATGAGAGCCGCCTTCGCGTATACTGACGTGGACAGAGGCCGGGGGTGAATGTGTGACCAATATTATTGTGGCGTTCTCGAAACCGGAGGACGCGAGAAGTATTAAAAGTATTATAGTGCGAAACGGCTTTCCGGTAGTCGCGGTCTGCGGCTCCGGCGCCCAGACGGTCAGCAGCTTGGACGGTCTTCACGGAGGGATCATCGTCAGCGGGTACCGGTTCAATGATATGCTGTACGCGGAGCTTCGGGAGCTGGTGCCGCAGGAGTTTGCCATGCTTTTGGTGGCTTCGGCCCGGCGTGTGGGCGACGCTCTGCCGGAAGGCGTGACGTGGCTGCCGATGCCTCTGATGGTCCACGATCTTCTGGAAGCGCTTCTGAAACTGGATGAGGAGCAGTCGCGGCGGAAGCGGATCGCCAGGCAGAAGCCGGCCGAGAGAAGCGAAGGCGACCGGCAGGCGATCGCGCAGGCGAAGGAGCTTCTGATGGCCAGAAACAATATGACGGAGAGCGAGGCACACCGCTACATCCAGAAATGCAGCATGGACAGCGGAAGCTCGATGGTGGAGACGGCGCAGAAGCTGATCAGTCTGATGGGCTGACGCCGGGAATGCGGGAAACAGGAGTAATGATAGAAGCAGGAGAGAAGAAAATGCGTTTTGTGAAAATGCAGGGAGCCGGAAATGACTATGTATATGTGGACTGTTTCCGGGAAAATGTTCCGGATCCCGCAACGCTTGCGGTACGCGTAAGCGACAGGCATTTCGGAATCGGGTCGGACGGACTTGTCCTGATCGGTCCGTCGGATGCGGCGGACTGCCGGATGCGGATGTTCAACGCGGACGGCTCTGAGGGCGAAATGTGCGGCAACGCGATCCGCTGCGTCGGAAAATATGTGTATGAACATAGGATCGCTGTGAAACCGCGGCTGACGGTGGAGACGCTGGCCGGGATCAAGACGCTGGAGCTTACGGTCTGGGAAGGGAAGGTGACGGCGGCCACGGTGGATATGGGCGTGCCGGAACTGACTTCAAAGCTGCCGGAGGAGATCTTCGTGGAGGACCGGAAACAGACCTTTGTAGGGATATCCATGGGGAATCCGCACGCGGTGTATTTCCGGGATGAGATCGGGGCTCTTAACCTGGAAGCGATCGGGCCGGAGTATGAGAACCACGCCCGTTTCCCGAACCGTGTAAATTCGGAGTTCGTGCAGGTGATCGACCGGGGACATGTGCGGATGCGCGTCTGGGAGAGAGGAAGCGGAGAGACGATGGCCTGCGGAACCGGAGCGTCGGCCTGCGCGGCGGCGTGTATGCTGATGGGATATACGGACGAGACGGTGCGGGTGGAGCTGCGGGGCGGAATCCTTACGATCCGCTGGGATCGGGAAGGCAGCGGGCATATCTTTATGACCGGGCCGGCGGAGGAAGTGTTCAAAGGAGAAATTGAAGTGTAGGGACAGTACGTACGGGCTTACGAAAAATTGCAGATTTTGCTGTGAAGTCGGAAATTCAGGACGGATAGCGTTGTTGGGATATACAAGGTTCTAGAAAAGAGAAAGCAGTCAAATGTATAATAATGATCAAACGGAGGATATTGTATTATGGTTAAACTGAATGAAAATTACCTGAAACTGCCGGGGAGCTACCTGTTTTCCACGATCGGCAGGAAGGTGGCGGCATATTCGGCGGAGAATCCGGATGTGAAGGTGATCCGACTGGGAATCGGCGATGTGACGCAGCCGCTGGTGCCGGCGATCATCCAGGCGCTTCATGAGGCGGTGGAAGAAATGGGGCATGCGGAGACGTTTCACGGGTACGCGCCGGATCTGGGCTACGCGTTTTTGCGGGGGACGATCGCGCAGAAGGATTATCAGGCGCGCGGCTGTGAGATCAGTGCGGACGAGATCTTTATCTCGGACGGAGCAAAGAGCGACTGTGGAAATATCCAGGAGATCTTCTCGGCGGACGCGAAGATCGCGGTGTGCGACCCGGTGTATCCGGTGTATGTGGATTCCAACGTAATGGCCGGCCGGACCGGCGAGTACGACGAGAAAACCGGTACGTGGAGCAATGTGATCTATATGCCGTGTACGGCGGAGAACGGATTTGTTCCGCAGCTGCCGGAGGAAACGCCGGATCTGATCTATCTGTGCGTGCCCAACAACCCGACCGGAACGGCGCTTACAAGGGACCAGCTCGCGGTCTGGGTGGATTATGCCAATTCGGTGGGCGCGGTGATCCTTTACGATGCGGCTTACGAGGCGTATATTGCGCAGGACGACGTGCCGCATAGTATTTATGAGATTCCGGGCGCCAGGACGTGCGCGATCGAGTTTCGGTCATTTTCCAAGAACGCCGGATTTACGGGCGTGCGGCTTGGATTTACGGTGGTGCCGAAGGATCTGAAATGCGGCGGCGTGATGGCTCACGGCCTGTGGGCGAGACGCCACGGAACGAAATTCAACGGCGCGCCCTATATCGTGCAGAAGGCGGCCATGGCTGTGTATTCGGAGGAAGGAAAGGCCCAGTTAAAGGATCAGGTGGCTTACTATATGCGCAACGCCAAAGTGATCTTCGACGGGCTTAAGGAAGCCGGATATGAGGTATACGGCGGGATTAACGCGCCCTATATCTGGCTTAAGGTGCCGGAAGGGATGACTAGCTGGGATTTCTTTGATTATCTGCTGGAGAAGGCGCATGTGGTCGGAACTCCCGGCAGCGGCTTCGGCCCCAGCGGGGAAGGATATTTCCGATTGACGGCGTTCGGCAATTACGAGAATACGGTGGAGGCTATTGAGCGGATAAAAAATCTGTGAATTTTCCGGGCCGGAAGATCCCGCGTCCTGTACGGACGCCGCCAGCTCGTCAAGCGACGCGAACCGATAGCCCATTTCCTCCCATTTTGTCAGAAGGCTGTCAAGGATTTCGGCGTTGGTTTTAGACGTGCTGTGGAGCAGCACGACGGCGCCGGGATGGATGCGGCCGAGAAGCTTCTTATAAGCTTCCTCGTGGGATGGCTGATTGTCCTGGTACCAGTCCACATAGGCCAGGCTCCAGAAGAAGGTCTTATAGCCGAGAGACTGGGCCATTTTCAGGTTGGATTCGCTGTATTTGCCCTGGGGAGGGCGGTAGTATTTCTTCATAGGCTGGCCGGTGGTCTGCTCGTAAATCTTTTCCAGACTGGTCAGTTCCTGTGAGAAGGCTTCCTCTGTGGAAATGGACGACATATCCGGATGGTGGTAGGTGTGGTTGCCGACAATGTGGCCTTCGGACACCATACGTTTTACCAGTTCGGGCGCGGTTTCGATGTAGTTGCCGACGACGAAGAATGCGGCGGGAGCCTTGTGCTTTTTCAGCGCATCCAGAATTGCTTCTGTATTGCCGTTTTCGTAACCGGCGTCGAAGGTCAGATAAAGAACTTTTTCGTCGGTTTGGCGGGCGTAGAAGGCGTCAAATTGGGCAAGATAATCTGCGGTCGCGTTGGCGATGGGCGGTTTGCCTTCTTCCTGAAAGCTTAAGCCCCAGTTGCCGTCGGCGGAAGCCGGAACGGCGGAGGAACTGCCGGAGCCGGAAGATGCCTCGGCGCTGGTATACGCGCGAGAGCCGAGAGACACTTCGGAACCGAAGGGATTTCCGGAGCCGGCGGATATAATTCGCGTATCGGAGACAGAGGGCAGGGATGATGTGCCGGTCAGCTGCGTACCGGCCGCGACCGGCCAGCGTTCCGCCAATCGCGCGGCGGCGTCTCCCATGCAGAAGCAAAGGACCGCCAGAAAGAAATATTCGGCGCCCTTTCGGATGATACGGGATGGAGTGTTCATGAAAGCCTCGGCGAAATTTTATGGATTATAGAATATATATGTATTATTGATTGGGAAAATACATGGCAAAATGGATAGAATATACGGAAATGGCGTGTAAAAATGCAGAAATGCAACGTTTTTTCAAGCACTCCGTTGACAAGTCAGAAAAATGGATTTATACTACAGATAATTTATTTTTGCAAAAATAGTTTCAGCCGGATGATTTTGAATGCGTCAGGCAGTAAATTTTAGGAGGACATCGATGATGGCAGACATTGAGAAAGTGGTAGAGACACCAGTTGCCGAGGAGCCGGTCAAGAAGACTAGGAAGCCGAGAGCAAAGAAGACGGAGACGGAAGCGGCCCCGAAGAAGACTGCCGCAAAGAAGGCGGAGACAGAGGCGGCTCCGAAGAAGACCGCCGCAAAGAAGGCGGAGACGGAAGCGGCCCCGAAGAAGACCGCCGCAAAGAAGACGGCTGCGGAAAACGCGCCGAAGAAGACGGCTGCGAAGAAGGCAGAGGCGGAAGCGGCCCCGAAGAGGACTGCCGCGAAAAGGACGGCTGCTCCGAAGGCTGAGAAGGCGCCGGCAGCGAGAAAGGCCGCTGCGAAGAAGGAGGCGGACGCGACCGTATATATTCAGTTCGTGGGCCAGGAGATCGCCGCGAAGAATATCCTTGAGGCTGCGAAGAAGGCATTTGCCGAGGCCAACGAGGGCGTGGAGATCAAGACGATCGAGCTCTATGTGAAGCCGGAGGAAGGCGCTGCTTATTATGTAGTGAACGGCGTCGGCGGCGACGATATGAAGATTGAGCTGTAAGGTTTGCAGGGTTATACCGTGCGTCACAGCTGTTTGTTTGGCAGAAAATAAAAGAAACGTACCGCGGGAGGAAATTCTTCCGCGGTTTTCTTATTACGTCCATGCGAGGAGGGCGCCAGTGACGATCTCATCGTATCCTTTCCGTTGTTTCGGACATTTATAGCTTGATACTTTCCGCGGTTCTGCTATAATAACGAGGAAAGCACCGATGGCGCTTGCGCCGATCGGTGCTTGACGGGCATCACCATCGAGACGTTAGTTGAGATGGTATACTTATACATAAAGACAGACAGGGCTGCGGCAATCGATACTGGAGGGTACGGATATGTTTTATGATGGAAAGATATGGATCGGAAAAAGCGGTAACGGAAATGCGTGCATCCTGCCGAAGATGGCCAACCGCCACGGCCTGATCGCGGGCGCGACCGGTACTGGTAAGACGATCACGCTGAAGGTGCTGGCGGAATCGTTCAGCGACGCGGGGGTGCCTGTATTTCTGGCGGATGTGAAGGGCGACCTGGCAGGTACCTGCCGGCCCGGCGCGGACAGTGAGGACATGCAGAAGCGAATCGCGCAATTCGGACTGGCGGAGGCCGGATTTTCCTACCGCGCCTATCCGGTCTGCTTCTGGGATATTTTCGGGGAGAAGGGGCTGCCGCTTCGGACTACGGTCAGCGAGATGGGACCGACGCTTCTGGCGCGGCTTATGGATCTGACGGACGCGCAGACGGATATTATGTCCATCGTGTTTCGGATCGCGGACGACGAGGGGCTGCTTCTGCTGGACATCAAGGATCTGCGCGCCATGTTAAATTATGTGGCGGAGAATAATAAGGAGTACAGCGCGCAGTACGGCAATATGCCGAAGCAGAGCATTAACAGCATCCTGCGCGGACTGGTGGCTTTGGAGGAACAGGGCGGGGACAAGTTCTTCGGGGAGCCGGCGATGGATATCCACGACTGGTTCCGGACGGATTTCTCCGGAAAGGGCATGATCAATATTCTGCACAGCGAGAGCCTGATCAATAATCCGATGCTGTATTCCACCTTTATGCTGTGGATGCTTTCGGAGCTGTTTGAGATCATGCCGGAAGCCGGCGACTGCGAGCGGCCGAAGATGGTGTTCTTCTTCGATGAGGCCCATCTGCTGTTTAACGGCGCGCCGAAGGCGCTGCTGCAGAAGATCGAGCAGGTGGTAAAGCTGATCCGCTCCAAAGGCGTGGGGATCTATTTTATTACGCAAAGTCCGAAGGATATCCCGGACGGCGTTTTAGGACAGCTTGGCAATAAGATCCAGCACGCGCTGCATGCCTATACGCCGGCGGATCAGAAGGCGGTGAAGGCGGCCGCGGATTCCTTCCGCGTAAATCCCAACTTTGATACAAAGGAAGTGCTGACCCAGCTGGGAATCGGCGAGGCGCTGGTGTCATTTTTGCAGGAAGACGGCTCGCCGTCTGTTGTTCAGCAGGCGAAGATTCTGCCGCCGCAGAGCCAGATGGGTCCGATCCTGGACGGCGACCGGCAGGCGGAGATCCAGAATTGCACGCTTTTCTCCAAATACGGTACATCGGTAGACCGGGATTCGGCGTATGAGTTCTTCCAGAGAAAGCTCAAACAGGACGCGCAGGCGGCTGAGGAGCAGGCGGCGCTTGAGGCGAAGCAGAAGGAAGAAGCGCAGGCGGCAAAGGAAGCCGAGAGGGAAGCCGAGCGCCAGGCCAAGGCCGCGGCAAAGGAAGCAGAGCGTCAGGCGCGCGAGAAAGCCAGGGAAGCGGAGCGGAAAGCAAAGGAAGAAGCCAAGGAAAAGGAAGCGGCGGAGAAGGCCCGCAAGCGGGCGGTATCCAGCGTGGCGAAGAGCGCCGCGGGCACGATCGGCCGCGAGGTCGGCAACGAGCTGGGCAAGACCATCGGCGGCAGCTTCGGCAAGAGACTGGGCGGCAATCTGGGCGCCAGTATCGGACGAGGGATACTCGGAACGCTGTTTGGAAGATGAATTTAAGGGGCGTTAGTTCGAATAGAACGGGAGTCTGTTTATCGTGAAGAAAAAGAATTTAAAAGAGGATAAAGAGATTCAGAACGATGGATCGCGGGAAGTACCGGTGGAGGCGCTTCCCGCCGCTTTCCTTGCACGGATGCAAACGCTTCTGGGCGATGAATACGAGGCGTTTTTAAGAAGCTATGAGCAGCCCAGGACGCAGGGACTGCGGCTGAATCCATTAAAAGCAGGGGAGGCAGGCTCAGCGGAAAAGCAATACGACGCGGAGAAAACAGATACCGCGCAGAAACGCGGCACTGCGGATGGGACGGATATCGCGCAGCGCCTGACCGGATTATTCGGCTTAAGAAAGATCCCCTGGACGCGGGACGGCTATTATTTTGATAACGAGGCGCGGCCTGGCCGTCATCCTTACCATGAGGCCGGGCTTTACTATATCCAGGAGCCCAGCGCCATGGCGGTGGCAGAACTTCTTGACCCGCAGCCGGGCGAGCGGATACTGGATCTGTGCGCGGCTCCCGGCGGCAAGACGACGCAGATCGCGGGCAGGATGAAAGGATGCGGCCTTCTGGTCAGCAACGAGATCCATCCGGCCAGGGCGAAGATCCTCTCGCAGAATGTGGAGCGGATCGGCGCGTGTAATGTGGTGGTGACGAATGAGGAACCATCGCGGCTTGCGGATTATTTTCCGGAGTATTTCGACCGGATCCTGGTGGACGCGCCGTGTTCCGGCGAGGGGATGTTCCGCAAGGACGAGACGGCCAGAAACGAGTGGAGTCCGGAGAATGTTATCCTCTGTGCCCGGCGGCAGGCGGAGATCCTGGAGCAGGCGGCGCGGATGCTGAAAGCAGGCGGCAGGCTGGTCTATTCCACCTGTACATTTTCGCCGGAGGAAAATGAGGGAACAATATGGGAATTTCTCAAACGGCATGGAGATTATGCGGTCGAAAAGGCGGCTGCATTCGAAGCCTTCTCGCCGGGACGGCCTGAGTGGATCTGCGGCGGGACGAATGAACTGCGAAATACATTCCGTATCTGGCCCCATAAGGCGGAAGGGGAAGGGCATTACGCGGCGGTCCTGAAGAAAAAAGAGGATTGTGTTAGAGCAGAAGGAGCGAAATCTCAAGATGCTTTTTTAATCTGTTCTAACAGTAGTGGGAGGAAAAAACGTAATGGGCAGTCCGGCGACATTGGGAAAGAGATATGGGAGACTTGGCGGCAATTCTGTAAAGAAACATATGTGAGTTTTCCGATCGCGGCATCGGAAGAAGAGATGCGCAGGAGGATGATTCTTTTTGGGGAGCAGCTATATCTGCTTCCGGAAGGAATCGGAAATATAGACGGTCTGAAACTATTGCGGCCCGGACTGCACCTTGGAACTGTCAAAAAGAACCGATTTGAACCGTCCCACGCGCTCGCGCTGTGTTCGTCTGCGCAGAACGTGGTCCGGCATTACGATATGTTCGGTGACAGCCGGGAAATTACGGCGTATTTGCGGGGCGAGACGGTGACGGTGTCTGATAAGCTTTATGCAGATGAAATTCAGAACGGCTGGACGCTGATGACGGTGGACGGCTTTTCCATCGGCTGGGGGAAACGCGTGGGGACGATGGTCAAGAATCATTATCCGAAGGGACTCAGGCGCGATTGTTGACGCAAAAGCCGGCATAACCGCGACGGCTGAAAATATAATCAGGAAAGGAACAGTTCGGGCATACGATGAAAAACCAGGATTCTGTCCGCACGCTGAAGGGCGTCGGGGAAAAATCGGGAAAATTATTCGAAAAGCTGGGCGTCTGTACCGTAGACGACCTGCTGCATTACTACCCGCGGGCCTACCACGCCTATGAGCCGCCGGTTCCGATCGGAAATCTGGTGCCGGAGCAGGTGTTTGCGGTGGCCGGGATCCTGTCAAAGGACGCTTCCGTGCGCCGTTTTGCGCATATGCAGATCGTGACGGTGTCCTTAAAGGACGGCACCGGGAGCCTGCAGCTGACTTGGTACAACATGCCGTATCTGCGTACGACGCTCCAGGCCGGGACCTTTCATATCTTTTACGGAAAAGTCGTGAAGAAAAATAACCGCCTGACCATGGAGCAGCCGGAGATCTACAGCCGGGACGTCTATGAGCAGGTCATGACGACGATGCAGCCGGTCTACAGCCAGACGAAGGGGCTTGGAAATAAAGCCATTTCCAGGGCCGTAGCCCAGGCGCTGGACAGCCGGCAGCTGGAGCGGGAATATATGCCGGCGCGCCTCCGTCAGAAATATGAGCTGGCCGAATATAATTTCGCAATCGAGCATATTCATTTTCCGAAGGACCGGCAGGATCTGCTCTTCGCCAGACGCCGGCTTGTGTTTGATGAATTTCTCCTTTTTATCCTTGCTGTGCGCGGGCTTAAGGAGAAGCGGGAGGACAGACAGAGCGGCTGGGTCATGAAGCTGGCTCCGGAGGTGGCTGCGTTAAAGGAACGGCTTCCATACCGGCTGACGCGCGCCCAGCAGAAGGTCATGGAGGAGATCGAGCATGATCTGACCGGCGGCCGGGTGATGAACCGGCTGATCCAGGGCGACGTGGGCTCCGGCAAGACGATCGTCGCCGTGCTGGCGCTCCTTCACGTGGCATATAACGGCTGCCAGGGCGCGCTGATGGCGCCAACCGAGGTGCTGGCAAAGCAGCATTACGAAAGTATTTCCCGGTTATTTCGCGATTACGGTATCGAAAAGGTTCCGATTCTGATCACCGGCTCCATGACCGCCAAAGAGAAGCGGATCGCCCAGGAAAAAGTGAAAAACCATGAGGCCGATATCATTATCGGCACCCACGCGCTGATTCAGGATAAGGTGGTCTACGACAATCTGGCTCTTGTTATTACCGACGAGCAGCACCGTTTCGGCGTCGGGCAGCGGGAGATGCTTGGCGGCAAGGGACGCGAGCCCCACGTCCTCGTCATGAGCGCGACGCCGATCCCCAGAACCCTTGCAATCATCCTTTACGGCGATCTGGATATCTCCGTTATTGACGAGATGCCCGCCGACCGCCTTCCCATCAAAAACTGCGTCGTAGGAATCGAATACCGTCCGAAAGCCTACGCTTTTATCGAGAAGCAGATCGCCGCCGGCCGTCAGGCCTATGTGATCTGTCCGATGGTGGAAGAAAGCGAGATGATCGATGCCGAAAACGTCCTCGACTATACGAAGAAGCTGCGGGAGGCCCTGCCGGGCATTTCCATTGAGTATCTTCACGGCAAGATGAAGGGCAGGGAGAAGAATCAGATCATGGAGCGCTTTCTGGCGGGGGAGATCCAGGTTCTGGTCTCCACCACGGTCATTGAAGTCGGCGTCAATGTGCCCAACGCGACGGTCATGATGATCGAGAACGCCGAACGCTTCGGCCTGGCCCAGCTCCATCAGCTCCGCGGCCGCGTCGGCCGCGGCAAATACCAGTCCTACTGCATTATGGTCAACTGCGGCGACCAGGAAGGAACCCAGAAGCGCCTCGATATTTTAAACCGCTCCAACGACGGCTTTTATATTGCCTCCGAGGATCTGAAGCTGCGCGGCCCCGGTGATATTTTCGGCCTGCGCCAGAGCGGCGACATGGAATTCCGCCTCGCCGACATCTTTACCGATGCCGACATCCTTAAAACCGTCTCCGAAGAAGCCGGCGCGCTGCTTGACGCCGATCCGGAGCTGTCTTCCGAAGAAAACCGCGAACTGAAACGCCGCCTGGACGAATACCTTGCGACGAGCTATGATAAGCTGGCGCTGTAGATACGGTACTGGTATTTTTTCAAAAATATGCTAGTGTATTATTTTCGGGTGAACACATAATAGGATTGTAACACAAAAACACATCGTTAGATGAGAAGGAGGCGTTTAATCATGTCAAGCAATTCTTCTAACACGACTAATGTTCCGGAAGCCAAGGAGGCTATGGACAAGTTCAAAATGGAGGTAGCCAGCGAGATCGGTGTGCCGTTAACCAACGGTTACAACGGAAATCTGACTTCTGCGCAGAACGGTTCTGTGGGCGGCTATATGGTCAAGAAAATGATCGAGGCCCAGGAAAAGCAGATGGCTGGTAAGTAACAAACGAAGATAAAATGAAAAATATGCTGTAACAGGCGCGAAGAAGCCGTTACTCTGTTGATTTTCGGATTGATGGAGCAACGGTTTCTTTGTTTAAGAGAATGAAAGAATCCTTTGTATACATGACAAAATGACGGCAAAATCCGTATAAAAGACTTGCCGGGAGCAGTTTTTCATATTATACTTAGAAAGTCCCGGACAGAGAATAGAAGCTGCGCACGCATTTCGCGGCGCCGCAAAATGCTTTCTGTCCGGCTTATGAAAACGAAAGGAGCGCCTAAAAGGGCGGCAGCCGGAATGCGAGTGATAGCCGGAACGGCCAGAAGATTACAGCTTAAAACGTTGGAAGGCCTTGATACAAGGCCGACGACCGACCGGATCAAGGAAACGCTGTTTAATATGATCTGGCAGGACGTGGTTCAGACACGTTTCCTGGACTGCTTTGCCGGAAGCGGAGCCATCGGCATTGAGGCGCTGAGCCGGGGTGCGGCGGAAGCGGTCTTTATCGAGAAGAATCCGAAGGCGGCCGCCTGTATCCGTGAGAATCTGGAGACTACGCATCTTAAGGAGCGCGGACGTATTCTGACCTGCGATATCTTAAGCGGGCTGCGCCGCCTGGAGGGACAGAAAGACGCGTTCGGCGTTATTTTCATGGATCCGCCGTATGATCATCAGTGGGAGCGGATGGTACTGGAGTATCTCAGGGATTCGCGGCTGGCGGACGAGGATACGCTGCTCATCGCGGAGGCGTCGCTTGATACTGATTTTTCCTATGCGGAGCCGCTCGGATACCGGATCGATCGGGAGAAGGTCTATAAGACCAACAAGCATATTTTCTTAAAAAAACAGACAGGGCAGGAGCGTTGATCATGAAGATTGGAGTTTATCCGGGCAGTTTTGATCCGGTTACATACGGACATTTCGATATTATTGAGCGCAGTTCGGCCATTATGGACCGTCTGATCGTGGCAGTTTTGAATAATTCTTCAAAATCGCCGTTGTTTTCTGTTGAAGAACGTGTTAATATGTTAATAGATGTGACAAAGCATCTGCCCAATGTGGAGGTACGGTTTTTTAACGGTCTTTTGGTGGATTTTGTACAGGCGAATCAGGCGAACGTTATTATCCGAGGATTGCGGGCTGTAACGGACTTTGAATATGAACTGCAGCTTTCTCAGACCAACCGCGTGATCGCACCGCAGGTTGATACGATATTTTTGACGACGAATTTGAAATATTCATATTTAAGTTCCAGTGTTGTGAAGGAGATCGCCATGTACGGCGGCGATATCAGCGCGTTTGTGCATCCATCTATAGCCGGGAAGATACGGGCCAAATTCGCGGGGGACGAACAAAGAGAAGGGAGAGAACTTGAGCATGAGCAGAATCGAACAGTTGATTGAGGAGATCGAGGAGTATATTGACGGGTGCAAGCCGGCCCCGCTTTCGAATAATAAGATCCTGGTGAACCGGGAAGAGTTGGAGGAGCTTCTGGTGGAGCTTCGCCTTCGCGTACCGGACGAGATCAAGCAGTACCAGCGGGTCATCAGCAATCAGGAGGCCATCATGAACGACGCCCGCACGCAGGCGGACGCCATGCTCCAGGAGGCCAAGAGCCAGACGAATGAGATGGTGAATGACCATGAGATCACGCAGGCGGCTTATCAGGCGGCCAACCAGATCATTGACGACGCCAACGTGCAGGCGCAGGCGATTCTGGACGCAGCGGTCAACGACGCCAATAATATCCGCCAGGGAGCCATTCAGTATACGGACGACGCGCTCCATAACCTG
This sequence comes from uncultured Lachnospiraceae bacterium, assembly GCA_947588005.1. GTDB lineage: Bacteria > Bacillota > Clostridia > Lachnospirales > Lachnospiraceae > UBA3402. The sequence continues at coordinate 13,443 of CANPYE010000019.1, forward strand.
CAGAATATCATTGCCCATACGGTAGAAACGGCGCAGAACCGTTTCGATGCGTATATGGCTTCGATGAAAAGCGCTTTCGATGTGGTGACCAATAACCGCAGCGAGCTGCATCTGCCCCCGCAGGCTTCGAATGCTTCCGCTCCTACGGGCGGAGAAGCCCAGGAAGGGCAGGGAGGAAACTATACAGAAGACATGCAGTAAATGTATGCAGCAGTTTCCACAGTATATAATGCCGGATGGATAATCCGGCATTTTTCGCGGGCAACGAGCCGGGCGGAGACGCCCCCGCTATGACGCTTCGCGTCTGGAATATCCCCGACAGCCCGCCAAAGGCTGTAACCGCGGTCAGCCAGAAGCCCTGCCGGTATCCGTCCATTGTCTGCGAAATGGCCCGGATGCCGGTCGTAATCTCCGCTGTCCCCAGAAGAAGCGCCTTAAACGCGGCCGGGAGAAGCGGAAGCCGTTCTATAAAGACGGCCAAAATCGAAAAGAGCATGATATAACCGCCGATCCGGACCATGACCTCGAACGAGCGCATCATAATGGCGTCGAAGGTGTCTTCGTCATTTTGCGGATTTCCGGGCAGATCGGATCCGCGCTTCGCCGCGGAAGGAGCAGAGGAAGGCGGGCGGGATCGTCTGCCCTGCGCCGGGAAAGCGGGTGAAGATGGATGTAAACGCTTGGCCTGCACGGAAGAATCAGCGCAAGAAGACAGATAGAAGCGCTTTGCCAGCGCCGAAAGCGGCAGCACAGGCAGGTACAGGCTTAACAGGACCAGCCGGATGGGGACAGCGCTGCAGAGATTGGCGGCCAGGTAGCCCAGTACGAACATGGGACTGGGGTGGTTGCTGACGGCGAGAAGATATCTGGCTTCTTCCGGCGAGATTCTTCCCTGTTCCAGAAATTCCGCGCAGGTCTTGGCTCCCATGGGATAACCGCAGAGCAGGCCGGAGATCAGCACATAGCCGCCGGCGTCGGAGAGAGAAAGGATATTTTTAAGGAGCGGGCGCAGCGGCGCCATGAGCAGGGGGAGACCTCCGGCGGAGACAATCACGTTGGAGCAGATCATAAACGGGAGAAGCGTCGGAAGCACGGTGCCTGACCAAAGCAGAAGACCGTTTCTGGCGCCTGTGAGAGCCGCAGATGGATTTGCGAGCAGCAGAAAAAGGATGAGAACCGACAGGACGCCCGCGACGGGCGGACGTTTCGCTTCGCGGCCGGTGCGTGATAAAGCGGCGGAATGTTCCATATTGCCCCGAATACAATGGATTTATAGCAATGTATGAGGCAAAGAGGGACAGATATGCGGATTTTTCTGCTGATGCTTCTTGCGTTTCTGAATGTGTGCCTGCGGGATTATCTGATCGAAAATCCGGATTTTTACCAGCTGGACGCTTATACCTGGGAGACGGATGGATTCAGGGCCATGAATCTGGGGGAGGCAGCGGCGGATGCGGATCAGCTCGACGCAGACGGCATTGCCGCGGCAATGCTGCGGATGGAGTTTGATCTGACGGGGGCGCAGGCGGGGGAGCTGAAAGCTCCGCTTGTGAATCTGGCGCTTAAGCGCCGGCCCGCGGAATACCGGAAGCTTAAGAACGCGTATGAGACGGTCATCGCGGATCTCCGATATTTTCCCGTACCGGCAAGCAGCCGCGCGGACACGCCGAATGTGGTTTATGGAAATGACTGGCTGAGCCGGCGTACTTACGGCGGAGAGCGGGGCCACGAAGGCTGCGATATCATGGGAACAAAGCTGCCGCGGGGGTCATACCCGGTCGTCAGCATCACAGACGGCGTGGTGGAAAAAGTGGGCTGGCTGGAAATGGGCGGCTGGCGGATCGGGATCCGTGCGCCTTCCGGCCTTTATCTTTATTACGCGCACCTCTACGATTACGCCCGGAAATGGCAGGAAGGCGATAAGGTGCGGGCCGGACAGCTGCTTGGCTTCATGGGCGATACAGGCTATTCCGCGGTACCGGGCACGACCGGCAATTTCGAGGTTCATCTTCATATCGGCATGTATCTGCGGACGGATCATTATGATGAGCTGAGCGTTAATCCTTACTGGCTTCTCCGGTATCTGGAAAAATACCGAATGAAATACAACTATTGATTTCCAGGAAAATAAAAATGTGATATACTTATTTTATCCGCAGCGGCAGGAGATTTTATGAGACAGGATTTACCGGAATCATTTAAAATACAGATGCAGAAGCTTCTTGGCGGGGAATACGGCGCTTATCTGGAAAGCCTTGACGACCCGCCGGCGGCCGGTCTGCGCGTGAATACGCTTAGATGGAGCCCGGCTGAGGCGAAGGAGAAGCTGGGAGCTTCGCTTCGGCCCGTGTCCTGGACAGAGAACGGATTCTATGTCGGCATTGACGCGAAGGAGCGCTTTGCGAAGGATCCGTATTACTATGCGGGGCTTTATTATCTGCAGGAGCCCAGCGCTATGGCTCCGGCCCGGTTCCTTCCGGTAAAGCCGGGGGATAAAGTGCTGGATCTGTGCGCGGCGCCGGGCGGAAAGAGTACGGAGCTGGGGGCCAGGCTGCGGGGGAAGGGCCTTCTGTGGGCAAATGATATCAGCAGTTCCAGGGCAAAGGCTCTGCTTAAGAATCTGGAACTTTTTGGTATCGCCAATATCTGCGTGAGCAGTGAGGCGCCGGATAAGCTGGCCGGGCTGTACCCGGAGTATTTTGACTGTATTCTGGCGGATGCGCCCTGTTCCGGGGAAGGAATGTTCCGCCGGGATCCGGGCATGGTGAAGGACTGGCTTAAGCGGGGGCCGGAGTATTACGCGCTGGTTCAGGCGGAGATTCTTGATCAGGCGGTAAAGCTTCTGCGGCCAGGCGGATACCTGCTGTATTCCACCTGCACGTTTTCCCTAATCGAGGATGAAGAAAATGTTCTGGCGCTGCTTCGGAGGTATCCGGAGATGGAGCTGGAACCGCTTGAGCCGTTTCCGGGCTCCTGCGGCGGGATTGGCCTTGAAGGCTGTCTGCGGCTGTTCCCGCATAAGCTGGAGGGAGAGGGACATTTCCTTGCGCTGATGCGGAAAAAGCATGCGGAGGAAGCGGAGGCGGACGGAAGCAGACAGGAGCATGAACTTGCGGCGGATGGAGTCAGGCAGGAGCATGAACCGGCGGCGGATGGACATAAACCTGCGGCAGACAGAGACAGGCCGGAGCGAAAGCAGGCACCGGACAGAGCATGGCATGCGCCGGAGCTGACGACGGATGGGAAGCTGCCTGCAGGAAAGCTGCCGGAAAAAATCGCGGAAACACCGGAGCTTGCCGCATTTCTTGAGAAGTGCGGCTTCGCCTGGGAACCGGGGCGGTTTATGATAAACGGCGAGGCGGTCTATTATCTGCCGGAAGGCTTTATGCCCGCAAGGGGCATCCGCTATCTGCGGACCGGACTTTATGTGGGGACGGTCAAGAAAGGGAGATTTGAACCTTCGCAGGCGATGGCCATGGTTTTAAGCAGCGAAACCTTCGCGGACAGTATCTCATTTTCCCATGAAGACGAGCGGGTGGTGCGATACTTAAAAGGCGAGACGGTCTTTCTGCGGGAGGATGAACCTAAGCGGCAGGGCCTGCAGCTGCTCTGCGTGGACGGCCATGGGCTTGGGTTTGTGAAAGCTTCCGGCCATACTTTGAAGAATAAATATTATCCAGGCTGGCGGTGGATGTAACCGGTGGATGTAATCGTGGCGGAAAGGAGCAGGCCGGATGGCGGATAAAGGCGGCAAAACGATGCGTCTGGATCGTTTCCTGGCGGAGATGGGCGAAGGGACGCGGACGCAGATCCGGGATATGGCTAAGAATGGACGGATCGCGGTAAACGGCGTCATCGAAAAGAAAGCGGACCGGAAGATCGATCCGGAAGCGGCTCAGGTGACCGTTGACGGCAGGCCGGTTCTTTATGCGGAATTTGAATATTATATGTTAAATAAGCCGCAGGGCGTTGTGTCCGCGACGGAGGACCGTCTGCACACGACGGTTGTGGAGCTGATTGCGGAGCGGAAACGCGGAGATCTGTTCCCGGTAGGAAGGCTTGATATCGATACGGAAGGCCTTCTTCTGATCACCAACGACGGCGATCTGGCGCACCGTCTGCTGTCGCCGAAAAGGCATGTGGACAAGCAGTATCTGGCGGTGGTGGACGGCACGCTTCCGGCGGACGCGGCCTGGATATTTAAGGAAGGGATCGTACTGGAGGACGGAACGAAGACGCTTCCGGCAGAGCTTGTAAGGGCCGGAGACGTGGCGCTGCCGGACGAAGAAAGGACGGCGGGGCCGTTCGGGGAGGCGCGGAGTGATTCCGGTGCCGGCGATCATACGGCGTGGATCCTCACGATCCGGGAAGGAAAGTTTCATCAGGTTAAAAGGATGTTCGAGGCTCTGGGCTGCCGGGTGACGTATTTAAAGCGGCTGTCCATGGGAAACCTTAAGCTGGACGAGAGCCTGAAGCCCGGCGAGTACCGGCCTCTTACGGAAGCGGAGATTCGAGTTTTGAAGGAAGGCTGAGAAGCAGTCCATACAAGGAGAAAGTTATGACATTAGATAAGATCAGGGCGTTCATTTTCGATCTGGACGGAACGCTGGTGGATTCCATGTGGATGTGGAAGGCAATCGATATCGAGTTTCTGGGCCGGTACGGCTATGAATGTCCGGACGACCTGCAGAGAGCGATTGAAGGAATGAGCTTTACGGAGACGGCGGCCTATTTTATCCGGCGTTTTGCGCTGCCGCTGTCTTCGGAGGAGATCAAGGGAATCTGGACGGAGATGTCCATTGAAAAATACCGCCATGAGGTGCCGGTGAAGCCGGGCGTTATGCGGCTTTTGCAGTATGCGAAGGACCGCGGCATCCGCTGTGGGATCGCGACCAGCAACGGCTCCGATATGGTGGAAGCGGTGCTGACGTCGCAGAAAATGAAACCGTATTTTCAGGTGGTGACGACAGCCTGCGAGGTGAAGGAGGGAAAGCCCAGTCCGGACATCTATCTGAAAGTAGCGGAATCGCTGGGGGTCAGCCCGGAAGAATGTCTGGTCTTTGAAGACGTGCCGGCAGGCGCGCTGGCCGGAAAGCGCGCCGGCATGACGGTGTGCGGCGTGGCCGATGCGGACGCGGACGCCAGGGGCCTGCGGGGAGAGATGCTTGAGCTGGCTGATTATTTTATTGAGGATTTCCGGCAGCTGTTTGATGAAAGCGGAGAGGTGCGTTTATGAAGATCGCGATTGTGACGGGGGCGTCGTCCGGGATGGGCCGTGAGGCCGTCTTTCAGATCGGGGATCGTTTTCCCGGCATCGATGAAGTATGGGTAGCGGCAAGACGTGAGGAGCGCCTTCGGGATCTGGCCGGTAAAACCATGACGGAAGACGGCGGGGGACAGAGGCGGCCGGCGGCCGGCATCCCGGCGCGGGTCCGGTGCTTTGCGGTGGATCTGACGGACCCGGCAGGGAGGGAAAAGCTCAGCGCGGCCCTGCGGGAGGAAAAGCCGAATGTGAAAATTCTGGTGAATGCGGCCGGATTCGGCGTAACCGGCCGGATCGGTTCGCAGCCGGAAGAAACGGAATGCGGCATGGTGCGTCTTAACTGCGAGGCCCTTTGCGCCGTTACGGGAATGGTTCTGCCTTATATGGGACGAAACAGCCGGATTCTCCAGTTTTCCTCCGCGGCGGCGTTTCTGCCTCAGCCGGGTTTCGCGATCTACGCGGCTTCAAAGGCATTTGTGCTGAGCTATAGCCGGGCGCTTGGAGCGGAGCTTAAGGAGCGGGACATCTGCGTGACGGCGGTATGCCCAGGCCCGGTGAAAACCGAGTTTCTGGATATTGCCGTAAAGGATGGAGAACTTCCGTTTTATAAGAAGTTCGTGATGGCGGATCCGAAAAAGGTAGTTAAGAAAGCGATTCGGGACAGTATGGCCGGGCGGCCGGTTTCTGTATACGGGATCCCGATGAAGCTGTTTATGGCTGCCGCCGGGATCCTGCCGCATGGTCTGATCCTTAAGATGATGGGAAGATGCGGCGGCTGAGAAAGACTGGAGGAACGGATGCAATGAGAAAACGGAAAGGGGAATACGGCTACCGCAGCTACCGGAAGGCGGTGCAGTTCGGGGAAGTCCTGTTCGGGGCGGCGGCCATTATCATCCAGCTGCTGGCCAGAAATTTCACGGACAGCCAGGCGGCGAAGAATGTGCTCACACTGATGGCGATTCTGTCGGTGCTGCCTACGGCAAATGTGGCGTCACCGTTACTGGCTTCGCTTCGCTACCGGACGCCGGGAGAAGATTTCCACAGAAGGGCGGCCGAATACGAGGCGAAGGGAATCCTTCTGTACGATCTGGTGGTCACGACGAAGGAGCAGATCCTGCCGTTTGACGCGGTGATGGTCCATCCCGTGGGAGTATTCGCTTACTGCACGGCGGAAAAGGCAGATATAAAGAAGGCGGAGAAGACGCTGAACGATTCCTTCAAAAGTCAAAAGCTGGATCCGAATATTAAGATCATCACGGACGAGAGGCAGTTCTTTAACCGTTTAAAGGGCCTTAAGCCCGTGGCGGAGTACGAGGATGACGGAAGCGTGGATTACGCGGCCGGAGCGATCAAGAGCATGTCGATGTGAGGGGAAGTTCATGAAAAGTCTGATCATTTCTGAAAATGAAGCCGGACAGCGTCTGGATAAGCTCCTGGCAAAATACATGAATCTCGCGCCGAAAAGCTTTCTGTATAAAATGATGCGCAAGAAGAATATTACGCTTAACGGCAAACGCTGCGACGGCTCCGAACGCCTGGCGGCCGGAGACGAGGTGAAGCTGTTTTTGTCGGAGGAGACGATCGGGAAATTTACAAAGTCCGTTTATGGGAACGGCCGGACCGGAAGCGATGGAGCAGGCGGAGCTATTTACGCGCCGTCTGCCGGGCGCTCCAAAAGCAGGCTGGATATTGTTTATGAGGACAGTCACGTCCTTCTGATCAATAAGCCTGCCGGTATGCTGTCCCAGAAAGCGAAGGACAGCGATATTTCTCTCGTTGAATATGTAACCGGCTACCTCCTGAATGAGGGCGAGCTGACGGAGGAGTCGCTTCGGACCTTTCGGCCGGCTGTCTGTAGCCGTCTGGACCGCAACACCAGCGGTCTTGTCGCGGCAGGCAAATCCCTGGCGGGGCTTCAGATCCTGTCGCAGGTATTCCGTGACAGAAGGATTCACAAATACTATCTGTGCGTAGTGAAGGGAACGGTTGCGGCCGCGCAGACGGTTTCGGGTTATCTTATAAAAGATGCGAAAACGAATCAGGTAACGGTGAGCGGCAGCCCGCTGCCGGGAAGCGTGCCGGTCATAACGGAATATGAACCGGTTCGATACGGCAGGAATGCAGCCGGGGAAGTATGTACGCTTCTGCGTGTAGCGCTGATCACCGGAAGGACGCATCAGATCCGGGCGCATCTGGCCTCCATTGGTTATCCGGTGGCCGGGGATGTCAAGTACGGCGATCCGGAATGGAATAAACGTCTGCAAAGAGAGTACGGCATCCGTCATCAGATGCTGCATTCCTATCAGATCGTTTTCCCGCGGCTTCCGGAACCGATGGCGTATCTGAGCGGGAGAACATTTACGGCTCCGGTGCCGGAGGAGTTTGAGAGGCTTGCCTGGGAGACAGATATAAAAGCAGCTGGTAAATGCTGTTAAAGCGGTTTGAAGCAGAAACGCGGTCTTTGAAGCAGAGAGTGTACACGGAAGCAGAACCGAGGAGGACGCAGTATGGCAACCTGGAATTCCAGAGGCCTGCGGGGCTCAACCCTGGAGGACATGATCAACCATACCAATGAGATCTACCGTGAGAAGAAGCTGGCGCTGATCCAGAAGGTGCCGACGCCGATCACGCCCATGAATATCGACAAAGAGACCCGCCATATCACACTGGCGTATTTTGACCAGAAAAGTACGGTGGATTATATCGGGGCGGTTCAGGGGATCCCCGTGTGTTTCGATGCAAAGGAATGCGCGGTGAGTACATTTCCGCTTCAGAATGTCCACGAGCACCAGATCCGCTTCATGAAGGAATTTGAGGAACAGGGCGGCGTGTCCTTTATCATCCTTCACTGGACCGCGCCCGACGAGATCTATTATATTCCGTTCGACGAGCTGTACGGCTTCTGGAAACGGATGCTTGATGGCGGAAGGAAAAGCTTTACTTATGAGGAGATCGACCGTTCCTGGCGGATCGGCCATCACAGGGATGTCCTCGTTCATTATCTGGAAATGCTCCAGAAGGATCTGGCCAGGCGGTCGTAGCCGCCTTTCTTTTCACACAAGAAAAAATGTAATTTTCTCTGGCTTTTTTGTGGATTTCGATAGAAAAATCCAAAGTTCATGATTAAATATAGAAATTTTTACGTATTCTAAGACTCGAAGCGGGAAAAAGCCGAATCGGATTTTGTTCTGATTTTCCAATATTACATTTGACCCGGATCTGATCGTGCTGGCGTTATCCGACGGAGAATTGAATTGGCCCATGCGGCCATGGATCTGGGGCTCCGCACCGCGCAGGAGGTCTTCGCGGATCGTGCCTACGAGGAGGATGGGACGCTGGTGAACCGCCGCAAGGAGGGAGCCATGATTACCGATGAGGACGAGGCCATCGCCCGCGTGATCCGCATGGTGAAGGAGCAGAAGGTGACGGCGATCACCGGCAGGGACATTCCGATCCGGGCGGATTCCATCTGCGTCCACGGGGACGGCGCGAAGGCGCTGGCGTTCGTGGAGAAGATCCGTGCGGCGCTTACGGCGGAAGGCGTGGAGATCTGCGCGCTTAAGGAGATCGTGTGAGGCCGTACAAGGCGGAAACGGGCGGTAAAAGCAATTGACGAAAACAAGGAGAATTCGTGTTGCTGCGGCGACACCAAAATCAGGGGCTATGGCGACATAGTCCCTGATTTAATATAACCGAGAAGAGAAGTTTAGGTTGTCGTATCACCCCGAATCTGCCATAATCTAAAGCATGGGAAACCAGAGCACATAAAGGCGGCCTACCCTCCATTTTTCGGAGGGGCTAACCCTCCCCGGATATCATGCCCTATGGGTGCGAAAGAAAGGAGGGCGTGCCAATGATTACATATTCTGATTTGATTCAGTTTGGTATATTCATTGCAGCCCTGATAGGTCTTTGTTATCAGATCTTCAGGGGAAAGAAACAGCCGCCACTACCTGCAATGGTGACGGCGGCCCGTAAAGGGTTCTGTTTGCTGTTTCTTGGGGGGTAGGCCGTGTGTCTCTGGCTTTCCCTTTTCATATCAAATATAACATATCTCAGAATACAGTTCAAGAGTTTTTTGCCTTTTTTCGAACAACAGTATTTATAACTGTATTTATATCCTTTATTCTCAGCAGATCTTGTGAATCCATCCCTCCGGCGCGTCCACGGTGCCGAGCTGGATGCCGGTCAGCGTGTCGTAGAGCTTCTGGATCACCGGACCCATGTGGTCCATGCCGCTGGGGAAGCAGATCTCGCGTCCGTGGTCCACGACCCTGCCTACCGGGGAAATAACGGCTGCGGTGCCGCACAGGCCGCATTCCGCGAAGTCGCCGATCTCGTCTAAGCGGACCTGGCGCTGGGTCACCTTCATGCCCAGATAGTGCTCGGCTACATGAAGCATGGAACGTCTCGTGATGGAGGGCAGGATCGAGTCAGACTTGGGCGTCACGATCTCATTGTCCTTCGTGACGAAGAGGAAGTTGGCGCCGCCGGTCTCCTCCACGTAGGTCCTTGTGCCCGGATCCAGGAACATATTCTCGTCGAAGCCTCTCTTGTGGGCCTCTACATGGGCGTGCAGACTCATGGCGTAGTTCAGACCCGCCTTGATATGTCCGGTGCCGTGAGGAGCCGCGCGGTCGAAATCGCTGACGCACAGGGTCAGGGGCTTGGCGCCGCCTTTGAAATACGGTCCGACCGGGGTGCAGAAGGTGCGGAACTGATATTCCTCAGCCGGCTTCACACCGATGACGGGCGAGGAGGCGAACATGTAGGGGCGGATGTAAAGGGAAGCGCCGCTGCCGTAGGGCGGCACCCAGTCCGCGTTGGCCTTCACGACCTGCTCCACAGCGTCCAGGAAGCGCTCCTTCGGGAAGGGCGGCATCTCCATCCGCTTGGCGGAATCCATCATGCGCTCCGCGTTTAAGTCGGGGCGGAAAGTGACGATATCGCCATTAACCGTGGTGTATGCCTTCAGGCCCTCGAAGACCTCCTGGCAGTACTGCAGGATACCGGCGCATTCATTGAGCACAATGTTGGCGTCGGCGGTCAGCCCGCCTTCGTCCCAGGCGCCGTTCTTATAATTGGAAACATAACGCATATTTGTTACATGATAGGCAAATCCGATCTCACTCCAGTTTAAGTCTTTCTTTTCCATGGTTTCGCACTCCTTAGCATAGATTGTCCGCAGGCGCAGTCAGTCTGCCGGATGACAGCGGCGTATCTTTATACAGAAAGAATGCCAGTGGAATGCTTTCTGTTTTTGGCTGTCAAAGCAGCATTCCCGCGGCTGCCCCGCAACTTAACCTATTTTATGATATTCATTTGGATATTTCAAGTATGCAGAGGCGAAAATGGTAAATTTCTTTAGTTTCCGATTATGGGAGGTATGAACTGTGTTTATAGCGAAAGAACGGATTGCGCGAAAGAGGTGTAAAAAAAAGACAAATTTTGCAGCAGCGTACAAATTGTGCTGGAAGTGTAAAAAAGGATTACAGACACAATTTGTTTCTAAAAGACTTTTTGGAACTTGTTTCCCAGGTTTGCGGCTGACTATAATGTCCTCACAGCGAAAAAGTAAGGAGGAGATAACGTGAGAGAGGAAAAGGCGGCTGTTATACGAAAGAAAAAGAAAATCGGAAAAAATATAGTGAAGGAAAATATTCTGATCTATTTAATGATGCTTCCGACTTTGCTTCTCATTTTTGTTTTTAGTTATATCCCCATGTACGGCCTCGTTATTTCTTTTCAGGATTACGCGCCCGGGGCGGGATTTTTTGGAGACGGGGTGAAATGGGTAGGACTCAAATGGTTCCGGCGTTTCATTGAAGGCCATTATTTCTCGCGCCTTATCAAGAACACGCTGGTTCTGAGCGGACTGAATTTAATGTTTGGAGTGACAGCCCCCATTTTATTTGCGCTCCTGATCGACCAGATCCGTCATATCAGATATAAAAAATTTGTTCAGACGGTCAGTTATATGCCGTATTTTATATCAACCGTTGTTGTGGCCGGAATGGTCATTTCCTTCCTCACGAATGATGGGATCCTGACGAATCTGTTTAGCTTTTTCGGACTTCCGAGAAAAGATTATCACATCGATTCGGCAGCGTTTCCCTGGATCTATACGGCTACAAATGTATGGAAGGGGTTTGGTTTTGGAAGCATTCTTTACTGCTCTGTGATTTCTTCCATTGATCCGGGACTGTACGAAGCAGCCAAGCTGGATGGAGCGAATCGGGCACAGCAGGTATGGCATGTGACGCTTCCGGGTATGAGGTCCGTCATAGCGATCAATTTGATCATGGCTATGGGCGCGGTACTCTCCAGCAATTCAGAACTGATCCTTCTGTTATATACGCCGGCGACCTACAACGTAGCGGATGTGATCGGAACATATACATATCGCCTTGGCATTCTGGAAGGACAGTACAGTTATACTACCGCGGCAGGGCTGTTTACATCTTTGATTGGTTTTATGCTTACGTTCCTGGCAAATAAGATAAGCAACAAGCTGACCGGTTATGGACTTTGGTGAGGAGGCGGATGTGATGAAACACAAAAGGAGAATCCGGGAAGGGAATCCGGTTGTTACGATTATTCTTTATCTGATGGCCGGACTGACCGCTTTTATCGCGCTGTATCCGATGTATTATATCCTGATCCTTTCGCTGAGCGAGCCAAGGTTTGCCGCGACGATGAAGGTGTATCTGTATCCGAAAGGACTGGATCTGGGCGCTTATGAAGTGATCGTAAAAGACTCAAAGATGTGGAGAACATACAGAAATACGATCCTCTATGTCGTGCCGACGACTATATTGATGGTGATTACCAGTACGCTGGCGGCATATGGACTGAGCTGCAGGAATCTGCGCGGAAGAAAATTTATCAATATGTATTTATTGATTCCCATGTATTTTTCCGGTGGAATGATTCCGTCATTTCTTCTGATGACGAGGCTGGGGCTTTATGATTCACCTCTGTCCCAGATTTTGCCGGCATGTTTCTCGATTTGGAACATTATCCTGGTAAGGTCTTATTTTCGGACGATTCCGGATGCGCTGGTAGACGCGGCCAGGATCGACGGCGCGGGAATTGTTCAAACGCTGCGAAATATATATGTTCCGCTGGGGAAACCTATTTTTGCGGTCATAGCGGTATATACGATCGTGGGAATCTGGAACAGCTGGTTCGGCGCGATGCTCTATCTGCCCCATCAGGAGTGGCAGCCATTGCAGTTATACCTGAGGCGGCTGCTGATTGAAGCGCAGGCGACAATCAATGGAGGGGATGATCAATTGGGCGGACGGAGAACAGATGCTTCCAGATCCGGGTGAGGAAATAGTAAAAAATGATCCGTGGCAGTTCCTGAAAGGTTGCCTTAATATAATGGAAAGTGTATACTATTCTGAGAAGCAGTCGGAAACCCTTGGTGAGAAGATCCTGGAATATGTACAGGAAAACTATACGAATTCAGGAATCTCCCAGCAGATCATCGCGGACTATTTTAAGATCACGCGGCCGGCCGTATCCAAGATTTTTAAAGAGACAATGGGGCTGAATTTCATTGAGTATCTTCACAGGAAACGGATCGCTTACGCGAAGATGCTGATCGAAAAAGGGAATTATGATGTAATAAGTGTTGCACAGAAGAGCGGATATGAGAACGAAGTTACGTTCAAACGGGCTTTTGTTAAGTATGAAGGAGATACTCCGAGAAAGTATATCAAGAGGATCCGGCAAAGATCCTAGCAGGGATTGACAGCAGACAGAACAGGAAGAGGAGTGAAGACAATGCGTTATGAAAATGGAATGAAGATTGTTTCTATTACAGAAGATCCCGTGAGGATTTATGGTTTGGCGGTGAAGAATTCTGAAAACCGGCAATTCTGCAGACTGCCGCAGTATATGCTGGAGCGGATGCCGCAGTACGCGTTTCTGGGGCGCAGATGCATCGGAGGCCGGGTAAGATTTGCAACAGACTCGGCCAGAATCTTCATACGTATGACATTGGACGCCTGCCGGGAGGATATCAATATTCCGCTTCTGGGTTCTGCCGGCGCGGATGTCTATCTGGGCGCGGGGAAAAGCGCCAGATACCTGGGCGCAGTGCTGCCGAAAGTGCATTCGCAGGAGGAGGTTACAGTGGAACGGGAGCTTGTAAAACCTGCGGGATATGAGACTGTGACCATCAATCTTCCGCGCAATGATCTGCTTCTGGCAATGGAGATCGGGGTAGATGAAAATGCGGTGCTGGAGGCAGCGCCCTCATACCGAATGGAAGATCCGATCGTTTTTTACGGTTCTTCTATCACAGAGGGCGGATGCGCCGAACGTGTGGGAACGAATTATGTCAGTATTGTCAGCCGATGGCTGGACGCGGACTTCTTTAACTATGGTTTTTCAGGCGCGGCCAGGGGAGAACCTGAGTTCGCCGAATATGTGGCCGCGATGGAAAGAATCAGTGTTTTTGTGTACGATTATGATCACAACGCACCCAGCGTGGAGCATTTGGAAAAAACCCATGAGCCTTTTTTCAGGATCATCCGGAACGCAAAACCGCAGCTGCCGGTCGTCATGATCAGCCGTCCGGATACGCGGCTTGATTCAGAGGATACGCGAAGGCGCAGAGACGTGATCCGGCGGACCTGGGAGACAGCAAAGAATGCAGGGGACGATAATGTATGGTTCCTTGACGGAGCCGCTTTCTTTGGCCCGGAGGGACGTGAGGAATGCACGGTGGACGGTGTGCATCCCACTGGCCTGGGGTTTATGCGGATGGCGGAAAACATTTATCCGCTTTTGGAACAGATCTTATACGGAAGGGAGCGGATCAGATAAATGCTGGAATTAAAAACAACAGCTTTGCCGGACGCTGACATACTGAAATCGGCTGCCGAAGCATTTGAGGATTACGTCATAAAGCGGTCGGTACGGCTGCACGGATATCTTCTGCTGCGTGGCGACTGCATTGCGGCAGAAAAGTACTGGAAGCCTTATGGCGTAAACACCAACCATCGTATGTATTCTGTCACCAAGAGTTTCGTCGCGTTGGCTGTCGGCCTCCTGATCAGGCAGGGAAGAATTCACCTGGACGACCGCATCTGTACTTATTTTCCGGAGAAGCTGCCGAAAGAGGGCGCGCATCCGTGGTGTGAGCAGATGACCATTGCCCAGATGCTTTCTATGAGAACCTGTCACTCGCAAACCACCTATAGCCGTTATGACGGAGACTGGACGGAATCTTTTTTCCGTGTGAATCCGGATCATATACCGGGGACAGTTTTTCACTATGATACATCTTCCCCTCATGTGCTTGCCGCGCTGACTGAGAAGCTGACGGGAAAAGCTATGTTGGACTATCTCCGGGAGGGAGTACTGAATGAACTTGGATTTTCTGAAAACGCGTATATCATCAAGGATCCTTATGGCGTTTCGCAGGGAGGCAGCGGGCTGATGTGTACGCTGCGCGACGTGGCGGCGGCGACCTGGCTCTGCAGTCATGAGGGTATCCTGGAAGGGAGAGAGCTCCTTCCTGTCCGGTATATGAGACAGGCGATGAAATGTCAGACGCCGACAGACCTGCAGCCTTCCCAGGACGAGCAGAACGGATACGGGTATTTTTTCTGGCGGCCCAGAGTGGAAGGCGGCGTTATGTATGGTTTGGGCGGACAGCTGGCGCTTTGTTTTCCGCAGCTGGACGCCTGCTTTTTGACTATGGCTGATACGATTGGCTGTCCGGCGGGACTGCAGATCCTCTATGACGGTTTCTATGAGCATTTATATCCGGTATTGACACAGATTCAGGGAGTGTATTCGGTTCCGGAAGAGGCATGCGGGGCGGATCCGGAGCAGGAGGAATGCCAGAAGCCGGAGGATCTGGAAGGCAGATATGTTTGTTATGAAAATAATATCGGATGGAAATGGCTGGAACTGGACTTTGCAGGAGGACGGCTTCGCTATGAAACTCCTGATGGGGTTGGAGAACTCTATTTTGGGGAAGATGTTTATGAGGCGCAGAAATTTCCCGGTACGCCGTATGCCTGCGAATGCATCGGTACCTGGAAAATGGGACATTTTGTACTAAAATGTTATATCACGGATGAAGAACAGGGACATGTGTTCATGGATTTCGCGTGGAACTGCGGACAGATCGGGATGCGGATGGCAAGTACCGGAGAGCCGTTCTTTAAGAATTATAGAGGGACCTTATCAGCGTACCGGATATAAGGAGGCAGATGAAAGTGATAAGAAGAATTATCGTAGATGCAAGTGATAAAAGCAGCTGCAGCAGCATTGAAAGCGCATTGCAGACAGCGCGGCAATATGAAGGCGAGCCGGTCTGCATTCATGTACGTCCGGGCGTATACCATGAAAAGCTGGTCATTGAACAGCCGGAGATCATTCTGGAAGGAGAGTGTGCGGAGAAAACGGTGCTCTCTTACGATGATTATGCCGCTAAGAAGATGCCGGATGGTACGGCGTATGGCACGTTCCGGACAGCGACAGTTCGTATTGCCGCAGATGATTTCACGGCAAGAAATATAACATTTCTGAATACGGCGGGACCGGGGCCAAAAGCGGGGCAGGCGCTGGCATTGTATGTTGACGGCGACCGAATGGTATTTGAAAACTGCAGAATGATTGGCGGCCAGGATACATTATTCACGGCGCCGATTCCGCCGAAGGCGGTTCAGCGAGGCGGATTTAAAGGAGCAGATGAATTCAGACCGGAGAGAACGGGCCGACATTATTATCACAGATGCCTGATCAGCGGGGATGTGGATTTTATTTTCGGCAGCGCAACGGCCTATTTTGAGGATTGTGAGATTCGGTCCAACAATCTGGGGAGGGAGATCAATGGATATGTGACGGCAGCATCCACTCCTGCGGGCCAGGCATTTGGTTACGTGTTTAACCAGTGCAGATTCACCTCGGACTGCAAAGAGGGAAGTGTCTATCTGGGAAGACCATGGCGTGATTATGCGAAAGTAGCGATTCTTCGTTCTGAGCTGGGGGCTCATATTAAGCGAGAAGGGTGGCACGACTGGGACAGACCCGATACGCATGAAACCGTTACCTATGTGGAATATGATAATACAGGGGCAGGTGCGGATGTTTCAAACAGGGAGCCCTGGAGCAGACAGCTTACTGAGGCGGAACTGCCCGGATATTCCCGGCAGGCAGTTCTTGGGGATTGGCTTTTGACCAGATTATCGGAACAAGGCCGCGAAAGTCTGTAAGAGGGAAAGAGAGGAGCAGAAAACGAATGAGCAGATTATGGTACCGCCGGCCGGCGGAAGTGTGGGAGGAAGCTCTGCCGCTGGGAAACGGAAGGATCGGCGCCATGGTGTTCGGAGGCGTCTGTCAGGAGAGGATCCAGGTGAACGAGGAGAGCGTCTGGTACGGGGGAGAGGTGAATCGGATCAATCCGGACGCGCGCCGCTGTCTGGGAGAGGTCCGGGAAGCCATTTTCCGGCAGGAGATCGGCAGGGCGCAGGAGCTTCTGAATCTGGCTTTCGCGGGATGCCCGGACGGTATGCATCCCTACCAGACGATGGGCGATATCCGGATCCAACAGGAAAATGTGGATCAATATGAGGATTACATGCGGGAA
Source organism: uncultured Lachnospiraceae bacterium (assembly GCA_947588005.1). Taxonomy (GTDB): domain Bacteria; phylum Bacillota; class Clostridia; order Lachnospirales; family Lachnospiraceae; genus UBA3402. Next base: position 30,320 of record CANPYE010000019.1, read on the forward strand.
CTGGATCTTGAGGACGCTGTGTGCAGGGTTTCATTTGTCAGCGGCGGCGTGACCTACAGGCGGGAGTATTTCGCGTCGCATCCGGCGGACTGCCTGATCGTAAGGTTTACCGCGTACGAGCCCGGAAGCATTTCCCTGCGGATCCGGGTCGAGCGGGGGAAGACCATCGACGGGGTCGGACGGCTTTCGGACAACGGAGTCTTCCTGTACGGGAACTTGGGAGAGGGCGGGAGTCGCTATGTATCCGGCGTCAGCGCATGGGCGGCGAAGGGAAAGGTCAGTGTCGTCGGTCAGACCTTATGCGTCGACGCCGCGGACGAGGCGCTTCTCATTTACTGCGCCGATACGTCGTATCAGCACAAAGGAGAAATACGAGGAGAGCGTCACGGGCGCCTTGCTTGCATGGAAATAGATGGTGCTTCCTATGAGGAAGCGGTGGAGATGCTGCGGGAGCGGATCTGTTCCGTGATGGACAGGGCGGCGAGGGATCCGTATGAGCAGCTGTATCAGCGTCACAGGGAGGATTACCGGAGCCTGTACGGCCGGGTGGAGTTAGAGCTGACCGGGACTGCGGCCTGTGATCTTGCGCCGACGGACGAGC
>CANPYE010000020.1 GCA_947588005.1 uncultured Lachnospiraceae bacterium
GTAGCAATAATAGCGTACATATATGGCACCTCCTCTTTATCATTACTCGCCAACTACGGTGTCCCCGCAGCCTGTCCCCAATGCGGAGCCGGCCCGGAATCTTTCAGAACCTCATTGTGCGGCACACTAACAAATCATATCATTTCGCCGGCCAAATGTCAACCGTAAAATCGAATAATTTCCGGTCATTTCCGGGCAATCATTTCCGGTCATGCGGCCGCACAGATCAGTATCCGGCGCCGCGGCAGTCGAAATGCATGTAATCCGGCGTATACTGCCAGTCTCCTCCCCAGGTGAACCCGGCTTCTTTAAATAAGCGGACGCACAGATCGTCCGGATCGATCTTATAGGGATAATCCTGCGTGCGGTCCAGGTAATTGACGCCGGCGACAGGCGTGCACACCTTCTCCCCGTCTGTATTATATCCGGAAATGATATACGGATTATACAGCGGATTGATGTTCACGGCGAGCCCCCTCGCGTGATACGAGAGCCTGTCGGTATTGGCTATGCTGCGGAAGTTAAAGCACGACGTGTTGTTGTCCGAGCTGGACGCCTCATCGTCCGCGTCGTATTCGTCCACCAGAACCATTTTCTCGATCGGATAACGGGCGTCATACAGCTGCCTGAAAATAGAAAGCAGAACGTCCGTGATCCGCCGGTTGCTGATCATTTCGCCCACGTGGATATTTCCCTCCAGGTCATAATGCAGAAGCTGCATATACCGCAGGTCCTCACGCGGGACTGTGCAGCCCTCCTTATAGGATTTCCCGTAGATCCTGGCAAAGGTCGCATCATCCAGCGGCTCCTGCCGGAACAGCTCGTCCGTTCCGATACCGGCGACCTCTTCCGGTGAAAGAATGCAGCCCGGAGTAATATCGATCAGCGCATCGGACGCATTTTCGGCGGACGGCTCCGTTTCCCCGGCTTCATCCGCGGGCGTCTCTTCCGGTTCTGCCTCAGCGGCGCCTTCGGAAGCGCCGGACGCTTCCGTATCCGTCCCGTCGGACGGCGCCGTCTCCATGGCCGACGTCGTTTCCTCGGGCGCTGTCTCCGGCTCCTCTTCCGCCGGCAGCCTGCCTGCCTGCGAAGCGGTCGTTTCATCGGCGGTAATGATCGTTATCCTGGCCGCGTCTGTTGACGATTTTATGGAGCCCGCTTCCGTTTCGACAAATTTAAGCCCCTCCGCACCCGAACAACCGGCCAGACCGATCACCAGCAGAAAAAGCGCCGCCTGCTTCCGAAAACCGTTATCCTTATTTTTTCTCTGATCGAGCATACGTTTCCTTCAACCCCCTGCGGTCTGCTTTGCCGTTTTCGTTTCTCGGCATCTGTTCAAGGCGGATGTACCGGTTCGGCATCATATAACGCGGAATCCTTTCCGAGATACGGCCCGAGATCGTCCTGGAATCTATTTTTTCGGCGGACGTATACAGCATCAGGATCATCTGCTTTTCCTCGTTGTAGACGCAGACGCATTCGCTGATCTCAGGGACTGCCGAAGCGGCCGCTTCGATTTCCCCGAGCTCGATCCGGTATCCCATCCGTTTGATCTGAAAGTCCTCTCGTCCATGGTAGACGATATTTCCGTCCGCATCATATGACGCGATATCCCCCGTACGGTAGAACCGTTCGCTTTCCGTGGACGCGGTTTTTAAGAAAATGAAGCGGTCTTTTGTCTTCTCCGGATCCTTGTAATATCCGAGAGACAGGGCCGCGCCGCCGATACACAACTCTCCCTCTGCCTCCGACCCGGGCGGGACAGGCCGTCCGCCCTCATCCAGGATCAGGGCCCTGACATTTTCGCATGCCTGTCCGAGCGGCAGCCGCTCCTCGTCCCTAAAGTCCCGGAAGAGCTCATAGAACATACTGACATGGGTCTCCGTCGAACCGTACATGTTCACATAACGCGCGTCCGGCAGATGACGTCTCCAGTAATTCAAGTATCTTACCGGCATCACCTCGCCGATAAAGAAAATATAACGGAGGAACGCAGGCAGCTGAGTGTCGAAGCCGTTCAGCCTGGCAACCACCGTCAGTGCGGACGGAACCCAGAAAACGGACGTTACATGTCTGTCGTTTAAGCAGTTGACCAGCCTGGCAGGGGAAGAAAAATACTCCTGCGGAATGATATACGTACTGCAGCCGAACCGGAGAGGTACGAAAATATCATGAAGCGATATGACGAAATGGAACGGCACCTGGCTGCCCAGGACATCCTCCGGCTCATAGGGAAATTCCTTCGCAAGCCAGCGGAGGTTATTAAGAATCATTCGATGGCAGCCCATAACGCCCTTGGGGATCCCCGTTGAACCGCTGGTAAACAGGATATAAAGCGGGTCCGTCTCCCTTCGGCTGTCCCGGATATGCGCCAGCAGTTCCGCATCCTCCGGCGTTCCGCTCAGCCCGGCAAAGTCCCAGACCGGACAGGCAGGAGAAAAAAGCTTCGTCAGATCGCGGCTGTCCGTCTCTGCGATGACAGCGGCCGGATCCAGCACGGAAAGGATTGTCCGGATACGCTCCTCCGGCATGGAAACGTCGATCGGGCAATAGCAGCAGCCTCCGTACAGAACGCCGAGAATGGCGACCGCCATAGACGCGCTTTTTTCCATAAAGACAGCCACCGGCCGGCCGGGGGCCCTAAGGCTCCCTACCCGGCTGCCGATGGCTCTCGCTGTGCGTACGGCTTCCGCAAAAGTATAGGTACGTTCTGGGTCGCTGTAAACACACCGGTCAGGATAAGAGACCGCTGTCTCTTCCAGAAATTCCAGAACACTTTTCTTCATCCGTCAAACCCCCGCTATTTCTCCGGAATTACAATGTACTCGATCGCATCGACCACATCCTTGGTGGTGTAAACCTTTAACTGGGTATTTCCGGCCGTATAGGCATATGTGCCGAATTTCGCCTCGTCCGCATTATACGCGTCGCCGTAAGCGGCAAGAACTTCCTTCTTGGTGGAGCCGATCTTGATGCCCTCCGGCGTCGATACGGAAGCGTCGAAGATATATACCGATTCAACGCAGTCTTTCTTGTTTACAGGATAGGTACAGAGCTCGAAGCCCTTATAGGTGTACACCTTATTCTTTCCCTGATATGCGCAGCTGTCGCGCTCAAAGGTAGAGGCCGCTTTTCCAAGCGCCTTCAGGATCCCGGCCGCCTCCGCCCCCATCGAAATAACGGTCTCGCCGGATTTGAATTCATATTTTACCTCTTCTTCCTTCGTCTCTGTCTTTTTGCCAGCCAAAGGCCCGCCGATCGCCAGGGACGGAACCGCCGATGAAACCGTCATCGCAGCGGCAAGTGCCAGAACAACCAGGGTTTTCAAACTCCTCTTCATAAATTTTCTCCTCCTTTATTGTATATAAAATTGTTTAATATAACCAAGCCTGGCGAACTCCTCTTCCTGAGAAGCCTTCATCCGGTCGTAAAAATCGCATTTTTCCTGCCAGACGGTATCGAGCCCGATTCCCGCCTTATATCCGCGCGCCGCGCCGGAAACGGTTCCCCTGCGGTCTTCGACGCCCGGGATTTCAAGAAGGATCGGCCCCCAATACCGGGCCATCTTCTCCGCTCCGTACACATTCATGTGAAGTCCCGCGTCGTAGGTGTCGGTCGAAAAATCAATGCCGATGTCGTCGGAAACCTCCAGACAGTTCACGTATGTGAGATCATGCTCCGCCGCGTATTCCTCGATCTGGACCTCCCACTGATCGTACCACGCCGGATAAAGCGAAGGCGCTTTCATCAGAACCAGCCGGATTCCGTTCTGCTCACAGAGCGTACGGATCTTCTCCAGATATTCCCAGCAGCGCGGATCGAAGGAATAATCCGATCTCCGCCGCTCTACCGGCAGATCTCCCGCCGGCCTCACATCCGCCCGCAGGTAGTAGCCGTTATGGGCCACTTTGCCGCTCCCCATGAAATATTTCAGATCGTCCGGCTCCAGTTCCTTAAAGCGGGAATGGAACCGAAGGATCGGAAAAATGTATTCTATTATATGCTCATCTTCCATCCTGGTTGCGCGGATCGCGTTCCACTTGGAAGAGGACCAGCGCATTCCGTCCATGGTCATACGGTTGTAGCTCTCATTATCCTGCTCAAACTGCTGCATGGCAGATACGTTGAAAACGACGGCCGCAGGCGTCTCATAGGCGAGCGTATCCTCTAACAGATAATAGGACTGAGCGATCAGCTGCTGCGCGTTGCCGCGTATATAGCTGGTGATGCCGAATTCCCTCCACAAAACGATCGGCGAAATATTCTCGTAGACCTCGCAGTTCCCGAGAAATATCACATCGTGGGGCGTCGTCTCTTCATAATATTCGGAAGTGAAATTCCCCTCGACGACCAGTCCCATATATTTGGGCTCCACAAGTCTCTGCAGGCCGGCGATCACGGCCGCGCCCGCCGCCGCAAGAAGCAGAACGCAGACCGGTTTCTTCCATCTCATGGGCTCCGCCTCCTAAAACTGATTATAAATAAACCGGCTGGCGTCATATCCGCGTCCGTAGCAACCCGTCACCAGTATCGCGGCAAACAGCAGAAACACCGCGGTATAGCGCAGAACAAGCGGTCTTTCGGCCAGTCTTTTCCGGACGCTTCCGGACTCCTGCAGAACGCTGACCGCCAGCATAAGGATAAGGCCGGCCGCCAATACCGCCAGGTCCGCTCCCGCAAGCCCCAATTCCGCGAAACGCCCGTCATACAGCTGGGACAGGCGCCCCGTCGTGATCAGACTGCCCAGCATCGCGAATACCGTTCCGAACGAATAGTACTGAAACATCAGCAGAACCGAAAACAGCAGGCCGGTCCGTACCTTCTGGAACGCGCCGTATACGCTTCCGTCCGCTTTCGGGAAACGTCTGTGAAAGCCGCGGTACAGCTCCGCAAACTCCTGCGAAACCATCATGACGATGCCGTTGGCAAGTCCCCACAGGACAAAATTCCAGGCCGCTCCATGCCAGATACCGGTGACAAACCATACGATCAGATTGGCGGTATAAACCGGCAGCTTTTTACTGAGCGTTTTCAGCCCCGCCTTTCCTGCCAGGTGCGAAACGGCCCTGCAGAAACGGCTCGTCGATACCGGAAAGAAAACATATTCCCTGAACCATCCGGTCAGCGTCATATGCCATCTGCGCCAGAGCTCCGAAAGGTTCTTCGCCCCGAACGGTCTTTGGAAATTCTCAGGCAGCCGGATGCCGAAGCACTGCGACGTCCCGATCACGATATCCATACAACCGGAAAAATCGGCATACAGGCGGAGCGTATACCCCAGCATGCCGAGCAGCACATACATCCCGTCATATGTCTCCGGCGATGAAGTGATCATCGCGACAGCCGGGGCAATACGGTCGGCAATTACCAGCTTCTTGAAAAAGCCCCAGAGGATACGCCATAATCCGAAGGTGAACTGGGTCCCGTCAAAGGCGTGTTTCCGGAACAGCTCCTCACGCAGCAGATCGAAACGGCTGATCGGTCCGCTGGTCATCTGCGGGAAATACGTAACAAAAAGCATAAACCGAACCAGATTCTTCTCCGGCTTATACCGGCCCCGGAAAACATCGATCAGGTATCCCATGGTCTGAAAGGTATAATAGGAAATACCCAGCGGAAGGAGCCAGCCGGCCTGCCATACAGATCCGTCTTCTCCGGCAAGGGGAATAAGCAGGTTCAGATTCTGCAGGAAAAAATCCGTGTATTTCAAAACCGCCAGGATCCCGAAGTTAAGCAGGATACCCGCGATCATCAGCCGCTTTTTCCGCTTTCTTATATGAGTCTGGTATGCCTTTTTCTGCTCCTTGTCCGGCTTATGCTCCTGTATGTACGCTTTGGATACGCTGTCCGCTTTCCCGATCCTGAGCGCAAGGAACCACGTGCTCACGGCCGTTGCCAGCGGATACAGCAGATAGACGGCTCCGCCGCCCGCATAAAACAGAATGCTGACGGCCAGAAGCAGCATCCACTGAAACCTTCCGGGGACCAGGTAATACAGCAGAGCCGCGATGGCGAAAAAGGCTAAAAAATCGTAAGACACCAGCGACATGGTCATTCATCCTCTTGAAGCCGCTCGATCAAATCCATCATAGCCCGGACGGAATTAAAATTCTCGGGAATGATGGCTTCCGACGGAACGGACACGCCAAATTCATCGCTGATCTGCGTTACAAGCATCACCAGTTCAAAAGAAGTCAGGATCTCATCGTCAACCAGATGCTCATTCGTCTCATAATCCGCATCGGGATTTATATCATTCAGAATCTCAAGCAGTTCATCCATGCTCCGAACTCCTTTCATCAGGGTGTAGGCGGATAAATCGAACGGTCAAATGCGAAGCAGTTGCCGTGGCCCGCCGAATAATTCAGCATCTGGGCGTCCGTCCACAGGCAGAAATATCCGCCAAGTCTTCTCGGCGTCGCATCGAAATGGTACCAGTTGCCGTCGCTTAACTGAACCAGGTTCCAATAATGCCCGTTGTCCGTATAGCGCAGGACCTCGATGCAGGGGATACCGCACCGCATAAGGAGAGCCGCCGATACGGAATAATAGGTGAAACAGTCTCCGTGACGCCTGCGGAATCCGTTATAGGCCTCCAGAACCCAGTCTCTGGTCGCCGCATGGCCGCTGTATGTAAAGCTTCCCCGTACCCAGGCGTATATGGCCTCCGCCTTCTGGCGGTCCGTCATACTGTTGTTTACGATCCCGGCCAGAATGGAATCCGCCATCGCGGAAACCGTCTGCCACATCTCCTGCTGTTCGGCGGAAACGCTGGTTATCGCTTTGTAGGGCCATGCCGCCGCGCCCGAACTGCCGAACGTATAGGTCACTCCGCCGACGGTAAGCTGGGTATCGTGGGCCATGGCGCCGTTGTCGTACAGGTAATAGGTAGCGCCGCCGTCGCTGATCAGTCCGGTCTTCATATAGCCGACCGAATCGAAATAATACCATTCGCCGTCGATCTGTTTCCAGCCGTTGGTCACAAAGGATCCGTCCGGATTTCTGTAATACCAGTTAATATCGTCGATCATCCATCCGGTATAGAACGGTGAAAGATTTGTCCCGACTCCGTCATGATCGAATTTCCAGACGCTTCCTTCCAGCGTCTGGGTCCGGTCCGCGATCATGGTGCCGTCCGTGACCCGCAGATAATAGGTCTTGCCTCTCGAATAAAGGAAACCGGTATGCGCGTATCCGTCCTCGTCAAAATAATACCAGGGCCCGTTCTCTCCGTTCTGATACCATCCGGTCACATCCGCTCCCGCGTCATCACGGCACCGGAATCCGGTCCCGTCATGATACACGGTCCCGGCTGCGGACGATATGGCAAATAAGCAGGAAAAAATGATTGAAAATAGAAAAATACGTGTTTTCATAGTTCCTTATCCATCCAGTTCTTAACTGATTTGATTGCGATATACGGATATATATCACCTTATATAATAGCGCTCATTTATATTCATGTCAATACACATTATCACGAAACAAAGCAGTGCCGAAGCTCTACGCCGCCTTATTTTTCTTTCTCAAAATGCATGTAATCCGGCGCGCTTTCCCATGTTCCTCCCCATGTAAATCCGGCTTCGGTGAACAGCTGGTAGCACAAATCGTTTTCATCGATCTTATAGGAAAAATCAAGCGTTCTGTCCGCATAATCCGAAGCGCCTGCCGGTACAGTGCCGGTTCCGCTGCTGAGAATATAAGGATTATACAGCGGGTTGATATCAACGGCCAGCCCCTTCGCATGTTTGGAAAGACTGCTCCCCTCCGTCTTTTTGCGGTAATTAAAGCAGGAGGAATTGTTGTCGGCACAGGAGGACTCATCGTCGGCATCGTACTCGTCGATCAGGAGTATCTTTTCAACCGGGTATTTCTCCTCATAGAGTCTGTGAAAGATATAAAGGACGTCGCTGCTGACGGATCGGTTGCAGATGAGTTCCCCGACCCGGACGTTGCCGTAAAAATCATAGTGAAGGACCTGGAGGTAGCGCAGCTCGTCCCGGATATTACAGTCATCCTTATAGGATTTTCCGTTGATGCGTTCAAAGATCGAATCCGAGATCCCGCTCTGCCAGAAGAACTGATCCGCATTGGAGGCGTTAAGCGATTCGGCAGGCAGCTTCTGCCCCGGTACCACGTCGTGGGGCAGCGGGAGCGCCTCCGTCGTCTCTTCCGCCGTCGTGGAAGATTCTTCCGTCGTCTCCTGCTCTATGCTCTCAAATGTCTCCGGTTCAAACAGCGTCTCCACTCCCAGAAGCTCATGGGGCTTCACGCCGCAGCCGGTAAGGAAAAGTCCTGCCAGAAGGGCCGCAGCCAGAAGGACCGCCCATACTCCTTCCCTTAACTTTGCCGTTCTGCTTATCTTCTTCATCGCATCTTCACCGCCACTGCTCATGCAGTGGTTTCCTTGTCTTTTTTCTCGTAATCTCGACCAGGCCCAGCCTGGTCATATCCAAAACGGTGGTCTTCACCGGATCGTTAAAGCAGTGCTCCGCCAGAGCGCGCAGCAGTTCTTCCCGGTCCGCGGCCGATTCCATATTGATGAAATCAACCAGGATGATACCGGACAGGTTCCGGAGACGAAGCTGTCTCGCCGTCTCCTTCGCCGCTTCCAGGTTGATCATGCGGATCGTGTCCCTCACGGCCTTCCTGCCCGTAAATTTGCCGGTATTTACATCGATGACCGTCATGGCTTCCGTCTGCTCAATGACCAGATAAGCGCCGGACGCAAGCCACACACGCTTCTGCAGGGCGTCGTGAAGGTTCTTTTCGATGGAATACAGCTTCACCAGCGAGACCATCGGATCCTCGTAGAAACGCAGCCGTCCTGCCGTGTCCGGCTGTTCAGACTCCAGAAATTCCTTCAGCTTACGGAAAATCTCCCCATCGTCCGTCACGATCTCACCGGCTGTCTGCGCGTCATGATCCCGTAGCCTGGCAATATAGGACGGCGCTTCCTCATAAAGAAGGCTGAAGCATGTGCGGTAGGGGGCCGCCGCCAGGATCTGCTTCATCCGCTCCGTCAGCCGGTTCATCTCATTCAGGATCCGCTCCGGCGGCGCCTGATAGGCGTTTGTCCGCACGATCAGTCCGAAGGCGTCGTCTCTTGCGGGGCGAAGGTATTCCGCCATCTGTTTCTTCCAGGCTTCATCGTTTATCTTGCCGGAAAAGCGGACGTGGCCTTTTTCTCCGGACGGATCCGCCGACAGGACGCAGTAGCGGCCGGTCAGTGTCAGCTGCGCGGTCAGAACCGGATCCTTCGACTTCACGGCGTCCTTCGACACCTGGACCAGGATCTCGTCCCCGGGGCGCAGCGCGTCCGAAGACGCGCCCGGACTGTAGTAGCCGGTGACGCCTCCGCCCAGATCCACAAATGCGGCGTTAATATTCTTCACCACATCCTTTACTTTTCCGATATAGATATTGCCCAGGAGCGACGGCCCGGGATCCTCAAAATCCATCTGGACCGCTTTCATGTCCTCCATAAGGACGGTCAGGATCCGTCCTTCAAGCCTGGTAATGATCAGTCTGTTCAATGTTCTCTCCTAACGCCTCAAGGGGCACCAGCTTCCGTCCGCCTTCTTCCTCTCCGCCCAGATCCGCGTAGACTTCCTCCCGCTCCGCCTGGAACGTGAACGGAGCCAGTTCAAGTCCCATAAAATCGTAAAGCGCCTTCATGACAAGCTCCGGTTTGATGTTATCGGTGCTGCCGGTACAGACCTGAAGAAATACTGCATCTGAAGGCACATTCACTGCACCGGAAATGATCACCGGAAGCTTTTTTTCGTTCAATGCTGCTGCGCCGGGAACACCGCAATCCTGGCCTGCCGCGGAATCCGGTGGAGAAAGCCGATCAGATACACCAGCGCAGTGCGAATCTGCCGCCAGGCATTCTTCATCCGGCACGGCCCGTACCCGCTCCATCCGGTAGATCAGCGGTTTCAGATCCATTTCCTTCTCTCCGTGCTTGGTCTTCTTCGTCACCGGTATCTGTGGCTGTGCGTAAAACTCTGCCAGAGCCGCGAAAAACGACTCCATGTCTTCCGGCTTCTTTCCGGGGCGGAACGCCAGCACATAGTCGGCGGCCGCTACCAGCGACATGGCGCTTTTGGCGGAATCGTCCAGCCGGCGGTAGGAAATGACTTCCATGCCTTCCGACATGACCGCGTTCATCCGTCGAATCATCTCCGCCGAGCTGTCCGTCGAGTTCACCTCGATGTCCAGATACTCGCCGTTGCTTAAAAGGCCCACGCCCAGAGGAGCCGCGAAGGACATGATCTGGTGGGGGCTGAAGCCCCCGCTGTAGCAGATGTCCACGTCCGCCCGCCGCATGACCTTCTGAAAATACCGCATAATGTCCAGATGCCCGATGAATTTCATGGCGCCCTGCTTACGGAACTTAATTCTTATCTTCAAAGCAGACACCTCCTCCGAACACCCGGGCGCCGCAGCCGGCGCAGCCCTGACGGCAGTTGGGCGTGACGGTCCCTTCCGTCGCCCTCTTCCATTCCCGCTTTAAGAATTCCTTCGATACGCCCGCGTCGATGAAATCCCACGGCAGCTTCTCGTCCAGGTCCCGGTCGCGGACCGTATAGAAATCCGGATCCACGCCGCAGGCGTCAAACGCCGCCATCCACAGATCGTTATCAAAATTCTCGCCCCAGGAGTCGAACATGGCTCCATGGCGGTACGCCTCTTCGATCACCGGCGCAACCCGGCGGTCTCCGCGGGCCAGAACGCCTTCCAGCACGCTTAAGTCTGCCTCGTGATAGTTGTACTTCAGGCTGCGGGCGTTCTTCATCTCCTGGAAGGTGTCGCGCACCAGCCAGGCCCGCCGCAGGAATTCTTCCTTCGTACACTGCTTCGCCCACTGGAACGGCGTAAACGGCTTAGGCACAAAGAAGGACGAACTGGCGACGATCTGCACCCGCTTCTGCCGCTGCTCCACGGGCAGATCGTAGAACGTCTCCGCCACTTTCTCCGACAGATAAGCGATGCCCTTCATATCCTCTTCCGTCTCTGTCGGCTGACCCAGCATAAAATATAATTTGACACGGCTCCAGCCGCCCAGGAAGGCGTCGCGGGCGCCGTTTAGGATTGCCTCTTTCGTCAGGCCTTTATTGATCACGTCGCGCAGGCGCTGGGAACCGGCCTCCGGCGCGAAGGTCAGGCTGCTCTTCTTCACATCCTGAACCTTGCTCATCACGTCCAGAGAAAAGGCGTCGATGCGTAGGGACGGCAGTGAAATATTGATCCCCTTGCCCTTCACCTCGTCGAGAAGGAAACCGATCAGTTCCGGAAGCTTCGAGTAATCGCTGGAGCTTAGGGAGCTTAAGGAGATCTCCTCGTGGCCGGTGCTCTTTAACATTTTTACGGCGTAATCCTTCAGATATTCCAGGCTGTGTTCCCTTAACGGCCTGTAAATGTTCCCCGCCTGGCAGAACCGGCAGCCGCGGATGCAGCCCCGCTGGATCTCCAGAACGACCCGGTCCTGGGTCACCTTGATGAACGGCACCAGAGGCTTTTCGATATACCAGGCGTCATCCAGATTGACGACCAGCTCCTTGGTGACCTTCTCCGGCGCGTGCGGGTTATTCGGCTTAAAATCCGCAATCGTTCCGTCGCTGTTATACGTCACGTCATAGAAAGCCGGAACATAGAGGCCTGGAATCTGCGCCGCCGCTTCCAGGAACTCCCTGCGGCTTCCTCCGCGGCTCTTACCCGCCTTGTAAGCGTCGAAAAGCTGTCCGTAGACCGTTTCCCCTTCCCCGATGTAGAAAATGTCAAAGAAAGGCGCTAAAGGCTCCGGATTGTAGGCGCAGGGGCCGCCTCCGATGACGATGGGATCCGCTTCGGTCCGGTCGGCGGCATGCAGCGGGATCCGGCTCAGATCCAGGATCTGCAGCACATTGGTATAGCACATCTCATACTGGAGCGTGATGCCCAGGAAATCGAAATCCTTTACCGGGTCCTGGGACTCCAGCGCGAAAAGAGGGATATCCTTCTCCCGCAGCAGCTTGTCCATATCGGTCCACGGAGAATAGACCCGCTCGCAGTAGACATCGTCCCGGCCGTTGAACATGTCGTAGAGAATCTGGATGCCCAGATGGGACATGCCGATTTCGTAGACGTCCGGGAAACACATACAGAAACGGATGTCCATTTTCGCAGGGTCCTTAATTGCCATGTTTACCTCGCCGCCGATATACCTGGCAGGCTGCTGGACAGACAACAAAATTTCGTCACTTAGTGCCAATCTTCTCATGTGAAACTCCTAATATTTTGTAAATCATTCATAATTTTTTGATCCCATCCGCCACTCGCATGAACAGTCCTATTTTCATATAAAAGTGTCCTTATTTGCAAATATCATCGTCCATTTTGACCGCTTTTTTTGACCATTTTTAAACAAAAACAACAAATTTCTTTTTTCTGACTATTCATAACATTTTAGCATTGTACAACACCAACCATACATATAGGACTATTTAGCGCCTGTTCGCAGGGCGTTCATGAACGGACCGCAGACATCCTCGATCAGCCAATCCAGATTGAGATCAGACACAATTTCTGTCTTCGGTACGATGTCATCGAGGAACCTGTAATATGCCTGAAACCCGTTGTTAATTATCTGGTTGCTGTCGACGTATACATTCTGCGTAAAGTCGCTTTCGTAATGACCCATTGCCTGCGAGAGCTCCTTGGGATTGATGTTGTTTTCGGTCATGACTGTTGCAAAGGAGTGACGAAGGTCATGCCAGTGAAGGTTAGGATCGAGTCCTAGTTTTGTTTTTAGGCGAGCAAACGGTTTCTTATAATCGCCGCGTCCGTGCGGGTCCCCGTTTTCCTGTGCCCAGATATAACCGTCGTCACAGGTACGGAGATCTCCACGCACTTTAGTTTTTCTGCGTTTCTTTGCCAGTATGATCTCGTCAAGCACGAACTGCGGAAGCAGGATCTTGCGGATGGAGTGGTACGTTTTTGGCTTCAATACTTGTTTATATGCCTGATTCTCCGCGATACCGTCCGTTATCAGCGGCCTACCGAGTTGCTCTGTGATCGAGAGTGTTCCGGTCCGAAAGTCGACGGAAGAAAATTTTAATGCCCTTAACTCGCTTACCCGGCAGCCTGTGCTGAGTGTGATGGCAAGCGGCAGGAAAAAATCCGGCTCCGACATCTTGCATTCGATCAGCAGCTTCTGAATCTGAAATGAATCAATGACCGGGCGTTTACAGTCGATCGGCGGTGTCCCTGCGGCCCGTTGTGCCAGGATCTTCCGGCTCTGTCTGATTGCCTTCTCCCCCACGTTTACGTGTACGAGGTTCATCTGCTTGGCGCATTTGTACGAACTGCCGATCACGGATGCCGCCAGTTTATACAGTGATGGAGACGGCATATTGACGAGCAGTTCGGTCAGCGTTTCGCGCCGAAGCGACATAAGCTTTTTATTTCCGTACGCGGGTATGATGTACTTGTCAATAATATTCCGGTAGCTGAAGAAAGTGTTGTAACTGATCTGTTTCTGGTCGATCATATAATAGTACAGCCAATAGTCGTAAAACTCCCGGACTTTTACCTCAAAGAACACGAACTGGTGGTTGTTCATCTGACTGATCGCCGTTTCTTTGGCGTCCAGGCATTCCTTTTTGGTGCAGAAACCGCCTTTTTCTTTCTGGACAATGCTCCCGTCTTCAAATTCCACTCGAAATCGGAACAAGTATTTACCGCGGACATAAGTCGCTGTTCCCAGGAACTGCCACCGCTGGATTTCTCCTTTGAAGAAACAAGGATTGACCGGCGGTTTGACGATGTCTTTCCTTTGCCTCATGTGGTTCACCCGGCCTTTTCGCGTACGTATGTATCCGGTAGCGGGTCGATACGGCGTTCGCTCGTACGGCGGATATTATCACCGGATTCCAACGCATGTACATAGATATCGTAGGTTGTGCTGATGTTCTCGTGCCCCAGGAATCTGGCAACTTTGGTCAAGTCCTCTCCGCAGTCAAACATATAGGTCGCGCACATATGCCGTAGATCATGCATTGTGATCACCGGAAGATTGGCGCAACAACATATCCGTTTCAACGCCCCATTGCATGTACTTTCACTCTTTATTGCCCCATACATGCCGATGCTGACAAACCCGTCGTAATCGTGCGTCCATTTACTTTTACGCCGCTTGGAAATTACCTGGAGATCAGCCCTACGTTCGTCCAGCAGCGTAAAGATGTACGGATGAGCAGGAATGATTCGTGTTTTATGGCATTTTGGAGTCTTGGACGAATACTCACCGCGAGTCCAATACACATTGTCTGAGGTCACCCGTAGTTTCACATCCCTCGTTATCTGCCTTTGGATATGGATCTGCCTTTTAACTGGGTCGCAGTCATCAAATCTCAGTCCGCGTATCTCTCCCGCCCGCATGCCGCAAAAAAAGGCCAGAACGAATTCCAAGAGTAACTGTCTATAAAATTCAGCACAATATCCAAAAAATCGTTGCAGCTGTTCCTTGGAATAAATAATGGTAGGTTTCTCCTTAATGCGCGGCTGTCGGGTGATAAAGTCCATCGGATTCTGAACGATCATTTCATCCAGTTCGGCGTCCTTTAAGGCTGTAGATAACATTCTTTCGCTTTGCTGACGCGAATGTTTTGAGAATTCACCACACCTGCGCAGGAGCCGGTTTAGGTCTGCGACTGTCAGTTTATTCAATGATTTTGTCTCCAGATCCTGTAATGCTGGTATCACGATGCGATACAGCGTGTAGCCGGCAATGTAGTTGGACTTGCTGTCTTGGTTTTTAACGTAAATGTTGTTAAACCAATACACCAGATAATCCTTCAGCGTGACCAGAAATGGCAGGTCTTGTTTGAGAAGGCTCATCATTTTTGAAAAGGCGATTAACTGTTCCGCGTACGCCTGCTCCGCATCTTCCTGTGTCTGGTATCCCCCTTCTTTCCGGTATTCGATCTGCTGGTCCACTGTCAGAGCCTTGGCATAGTAATACCACAGACCGTTTTCAAGGAACACTGGACCATTATTATTGGTGGCTGTTTGCGTCATACATTTTCTCCTTTCATGAAAATGCCCGCAAACCAATATGCTACATTATAGCATATCAGTGCGGACTTATCCATATCAAATTTTCAAATTGGGATTTGAGTCAGCTCAGCCTGGTACAGGCTTATCCTGCAGATTCCTGCACGTATTCCCGCCGTCCAGCCATTGGTCAAAGGACTCCTTTACGATCCGGTAGCTGTTCCCGACCCGTACGACCTTAAATGGGGCCTGGTTCTCATACGTTCTCCGTATAAATGCGTACGCGGTCGAACGGCTGATGGACAGGATTTTTTGTATGTCCTGAATCGTATAGATACGTTTAATATGCTCGTCATTTGTTGTCCTAGATTGTGCCGCCATGGTTATTCACCTCCTCTTGTCAGAATGTTGGAGATACGCCCTGCGCGGTTTCGCCGTGGCGCTCATCTCCCTACCAAAAATATGTCGGCGATAACCAGTCGAACGGCATCGTTTGCGGATAGCCTTTTTGCAAAAAAAAGGGAGCATGCATATACACGCTCCCATGTTGAGGATCTGATCGACTGTTATGACTGCGGTCTCCAGGCCTTGCGGTTTTCTTCCTGGTTTTTGCTGTCTATCTGCCGCATGGTTTTATAGACGCATGACTTATACAGATGGAGATTTTCATCCATGGCGTTGATCAAGGAGATCATTTCGCCGGAGGTCAGCGACATTTTATATTCTCTGGTCTCCGACTTATCTGTCTCCTCGGGATTAATCTTCTCCAGTCCTGTTTTAGCATCTTTTTTGACCTCACAGTACCGGTTCCGTATCGATATCTGATACGGATAGTTATTAGACGGTATAAATGAGATTGTGATCAGATAACACTTTGTAACCTTAGTTCCGTCGGGCAGAATCTTGGTATCCCGTCGGAAGGTTTTTTCTGGAGGGTTATACAGGATTGCTTCCTTTCCTGTTTTTGCAGCCATCTGTGGTGCGGATCCTGCAAGATCGTTCAGCGTACCCTGTTTATAACAGTCGAAGGCGTTTTTGATAGCGTCCATGACCTTCTGGTTTGAAGCGAATTTTTCGGCGTTCTGGGCCAGGAAGTCATACTGGCTGCGCAGCTCCTTCAGCGCTGCCTGTTTATCCTCCGCTTTAAACAGGTAGCCGCCAGGTGTTTCGCCCTTCATTTTGCCAAAGGCAAATGTCACACCAAATGCGGGCGGCAGTTTTTCATCCGGCTGCCCGGCCAATTTTTTTTCGGTTTGGCGGTCAAAGAGCAGTTTTTCTGCAAACTCCAGACGCATCATGATCTGTTTCACATCTTCTGGACGGATATTCGCTTCGGCCGATAGGCCGTTTGTAATATCTCCAAGGATGGACATGCGGTATACGGACGCCGGGTGCAGCAGTTCCAGATATGTCGCATCCGCGCTTTCATCTACATGTGATATTCGGTCGTTTACGCTGAGTACCGCTGTCTTTCTGATAATACTGATTAACTGACCCGCATACTTGTGGGCTTTTTCATTGTTTTTGGCGTCCAATTATTGTTCCTCCTTATCTTCCTCCTTATTTTGTCTATCCGCACTTCTCTCTTTGGCTCTCTGTGCCAAGAGCGAAGCCAGGGCGCTCTTTTTGCTTGCCGCCTTCAGGCTTTTGGCTACATAACAGAATTCGAGACGGTGCCTGGATTTACCCATGTAGTGGTTTACGGTCGCAGTACCCACCACATCGATTACTGCGGGTGCGCCAATACGCTCAAACTGTTCCACATCATTGAACGCGACACAGTCGAGTTCCTGTGATGAAAGCCGCACAGCTGCATGGGAATCGCCCATATACTGATAATAGCTGGAGCCGAATGGCGTAAGCAATAGCCCCTTGATGTAAAGCACAGGCTGCGGGTTCCCCTGACCATAAGGTCCGAATTTCTGGATTTCATCCAGAATACTGTTCAGAGTTTTTCCGTCATCGCCGTCAACCTCAAGATCGTAGTAGATGTCATTCCCCTCAACATCAGTGTGACCGGACTGCGCATATACGTCATACATGCGTGTCTTGAAAACCTCAAGATTATCCTCTAGCAGGGCAAGGCCGGCAGCTTCTTTGTGTCCACCAAACCTTTCAAGGAAATCTGCGCCTTCTCGGATTAACCCGTATAGGTCCGTATCTCCATAGGATCTTGCAGAACCTTTCAAAAGGCCTGTTTCACCTTGAACCTGTGCCAAAACAATGCATGGGCATTTGATGTGCTCAGCGACCCGTCCTGCGATGATTCCGGCGATCCCTTCCGGGATACCGTCCAGCCGTAGCACAATCGGTTTTCGGTTCATCAGGGCATCTGTATCCGCCTGTTCAGTAGCTTTCGCTGTCCATTTATCGGATAGCTCCTTTCTGGTCGCATTCCACTCCAACTGCTGCTGCGCCATCTTTTTCGCGTCTGCCAGAGTACCGTCGTAGGATATAAGCTTGTAGCTTTCGGAAGCGCCGTTATCGAACAGGCGCCCCGGTGCGTTTAAGCACGGCGCGATCTTGAACGAGATCATCTCCTCTGTCACATGCTCCGTGCATCCACAGGCCAGCAGCAGCGAATACAGCCCGCTTGTGGTGCGGCGCATGTCCGTCATGCCTGCGAGCCCGTAACGTACAATTCTGCGGTTCTCTCCGGTCAGCGGCATCGCGTCCGCTATGGTCGCGATCGCTGCCAGGCAGAGCATTTTCCATTTGATTCTCCCGTCCTGTGTCATGCGGCACATGAGGCGGTAAGCAAGCCCCGCTCCGCAGTACCCGTCAAAATCGGCTGATCCGGCGATTGCCTTCGGGTCGATAATGAGGTCTGCGCTGGGTAGGATCGCGTTCCCGTCCGCATCGAGCGGGGGCAGATGGTGGTCGATGACGATCACCTGCATACCTTTTTCTTTTGCTTTTTTGATAGGTTCCGAGGCCGCGATTCCGTTATCGACGGTAACCAATACCTGGTCGTCTTCAAACTCGTCCACAGCCTTTTCTGTTACGCCATACCCCTCCGAAAAACGCTTGGGAAGGCGCACAATCGTCCTGTCACCGTATCCGATGGATGACATTCCTGTCTTGATGATCGCGCTGGCACACACGCCGTCAACATCATAATCGCCGAAGACATAGACGGTCTTTTGATCTTTGATGGCTTTCGTGAGCATAGCTGCGGCATTATCGAGTCCATTGATATGATATACCTTTTGATCGTGAAGAAGCTCTTCCTCGGTCATGCCGGTATTATGGCAGACCAATTCGGACACAGAGGAATAACTTCCGCGTTTTAAGATCATCTCCTTCTCTCCTTTCTCTATTCCTTGGTTAATTTTTCAGTGTAAGTATGGAAATCTGCATCCATCTATCTGCATCAAAATACCCCGGCGGCGCCGGGGTAAAAGGATGTTAGTATTATTGTACATTTGAAAGCGCTGGAACCGTCAGCGGACATTAGGCGTTTGCCGCGTAGTTGAACCGTCCGATATGGGCGTTCCAGTCAAAGTCGGCCGGCAGGTACGCCTCCAGCTTATCCTTGAATTCCTGAACGAACTCCTCGTAGGAATTATACGGACGTTCATCAAACACGCTCGGACCGTCAAAGTCCTTGTCGCTATAAAACATATACGACACGTCGTCCCTGAGGTTCTCCGGTGAAATGTAGTCCTGATTCCTGATCTGCCTCTTCCAGTCCAGGAAGATTTTATTCGGTTTATCGGTTTTCGTACGGTACGTCTCGAACCACATCCCATCTGCGAAATCCGGTGAGACCCATACGGAACTAAATACTGACCGCTCATCGTGTGCCTTGTGGATGTCCGCCGATCTGATGAACTCGATTGCGTTGCCCTGAACCAGGGACTCGAACTCTTCTTCTGCGTCGTTGAACTCGTAATCAGGCCCCATGACCGATTTTACGAATTTCTCAAGCGTGAGGTTATTGATCTCCAGGTACTTGGCGGTAAAATCCTTGAACTCGTCTTCTGATAGTTTCAGACCGCTGCCGTAATATGCTGCATAGTATTGGCTCATTTACTTTTTCTCCTTTTGATATAGAATATATTTGTTACTTCTTGCGGTTAATGCATAGTCACCTGGATACCGCGGTCACGCAGGATCTGCGCCACAAGGGCCCTGTGACAAAGATGCATATCGGTACAGAAGCAGACCAGCGCGATGCGCTTGCCTGCAGCGTCGAGGGCTGCGAGTTCATCCAGCTTCGCCTGTGCAGCAGGATCTTCCGCGATCTGCGAAAGGAACCTCGGCTTGTAGACTTTTTCAAAAGTGTCGGCATTCCAGATGCCATGCTGTGCCCAGTAACGATAGTCCCAGAACAGCCGCAGTGACGGTGACAATTCCGGAACATGGATGAGAGTCTTGCCCGGGTTTTTCAGGCTCCGGACGATAGCCCAGACCTGGTCGTAATTTCCATTCCTAACGTTGCGGATATTTTCGGTTACAATCATGACAGCCTCCTGTCTCCATCACGCCGGATACAGTTTGACATCGGTGTAAGGCAGCACGTCAATGTCATATCCCAGTGTCCTGAGATGCCCGAGGAATTCTTCGTGAAATTCACTCTTAGACGCCTGCCACTGTTCATACGCCTCGTCCATGCGCTGGTCAAAGTGATTGTCCCAGTTATTAACCTGGATAAGGTCCAGATACCCTTCTTTGTCTTTCAAGTAATACAGCTTGGACTGCTTTACGGTCCTGGCTGTTGGCCTGTTTGCCCACGCTTCTGCCAGGTCCTGCTTAGCGGCCTCAATCGCCTCCAGGACACAGCGGTTTAAACGTGCCCCGTTATCATGCCATGCAACGATGATATCGCCGTGCGATGACATTAAGACCTGTGCAACGACGGTGCCATCCTCGCTGTCATCCATCGTCTTCCATGCGTCGATCGTGACTCCGGCAAATAGCCCCTTGTCATACATTCCTGCCGCTCCGGGCTCCACGCCGGGTCCAAACATGTGGTCATGTCTGATTTCTGCATACATTATTCTTGTTTCCTCCTTTTGTGTGATTACAGCAGCTTATCCCACGCAACCCGGTAGGTCGGCAAGCCCGGCTGTTCTTTTCCTTCGTGGCCGAGGTAAATCCACGGATAGCCTTTTTTCGTTGCGTACCGGATACAATCCTTGACACACAACGGAATATCGTAGCCGAGGGCCGTATCAGCATCTGTAATGTGTATGACGCAACTGTCGTTGTTCGGGTAAACCTGTAACGCATCAGAGTTCCGGGCGTCAGCTAGGAAATCCACTGCATCTGGCAGTATATGCACCGTTGACAGGCTCAGTACGTGTCCGGACCACGGGGTGTCATCATCAGGTACGACGTCCTCCCGTTCTGTATGTTCCATGCCCGGCACATCGGAAGCCTCCACAAGCTGGTAGCTGCGGACGTCGCCATTGACCCACGCGATCTGTGCATACCCGCCATCCTCGTCGCAGTATGTTTCTGTGTCGTCGATCGGGATTGCGCTTTCTTTTTGCTCGATTGCCAGATACTCCCGGTAGAGCATCCCCATGATAGCTGCGTTGCGCTCGTTGCTGCCGCCCTCGCTGTCTGTGGCGACAATATACGCTTCCGTTGACGGACGCTCATCATGCCATTTTTCTGTTATCACGATGATGCTGCTCATGCGCATGCCTCCTGTCCCGAATCCAGTTCCGCACGGTCATCTGCGTCCATTTCCATGGCCTCCAACAGGATCGTCTCCCCTTTCAGGAACGCATCCCCGTCGCGGCCGAACAGGATCATGTACTTCTTATCCGTGTAACAGTTATAGAAGTACTGGTACATGTCATAGTTCCCGGCGCATCCCTGCTCACCGAGCAGTTCCATATCGGGAACATGCAACAGGATCGCAATTGCGAGGTTCTGTTCCTCTTTGGACAGCTGTTCCCCGGGCTCCTTGGCAATCGTAAAATCGCCGTTTTCTTTTCGTGCTACTAACATCTTGATTCCTCCTTATCTTGATATACTTCATCGAAAGTATGGGAATTTGTGACTGCGCAGCACATAAGAAAAACTGCAATATAAGCATGGCGTCACTGGTGCCTTGCTTGCGTGAAAATAAAAATACAGGAGAACCATTGGCCCTCCTGTATTAGGATATGTTATATCTTGGTATGTCCTCATCGCCCGAACTGTCCGATAAACATATCTTCCGTTATGATCGGGATACCAAGCTTCTTTGCTGCCTGGTTTTTGGACGACGTGCTTGCGGCATCGTTGTTGACCAGGTAATCTGTTTTGCTGGAAACGGAACCTGCCACCTTCCCGCCGCGGGCTTCCACGGAAGCCTTGAACTCATCGCGGTTCTTGTACTGGTACACGGCTCCGGTGATCACGAAGGTCATACCGGCCAGCTGCGTGCTGGCAGCAGGCGTCTTGCCGGCGATCTCCAGTTCCTCGATCAGAGCGTAGAGCATGCGGTCGGCTATGGGGTCTGCCTAGGTCTCCAGACACCATTTGACCAGTGCGTTGGCCTTTGCTTCTCCGACCCCTTCCAAGGACTTGATGGCTTCGGCGTCCGGGTTCTTATAAAACGCCAAGAACGCGTCAATGCTTTCATCCCAGAAATCTGCCAGCTTCTTGGAGAGGTCGTTACCAAGCATCGGGACGTTTAAGCTGTATAGGAAACGCCTGAGCGTGGTCTGCTTCGCCTCCCGGATTGCCTTCAGGAGCACATTCCAGCTTTTCTGCCCCCAGCCGTCCATCCTTGCGAGTGCAGCCGGCAGTTCCGTCCCGTATTTCCGCTCCATGGCAAAGAACTCCGCCGGATGGACCGTAACGAGGCCAGCCTGCTGCAGGTCCTCAATGGCTACCGGGCCGAGCCCTTTGGCGTACAGTCCGCTCTTACCGAACGCACTCTCCAGGGCGCCCCTGGTGCGTGCCGCGCATTTCGGGTTCCTGCAATACAGGACTTCAACGCCGCCGTTTACATCCAGGTTCGTGGGCTCGCCGCAGACAGGACAGACATCCGGAATCGTCACATCGGTATCACCGCCTTTCACGGATACGACTGCCGGAATGATCATCTGGGCCAGTGCCACTTCAGCGCGGCTCCCGATCTTGACCGGCACGGTATATCCCGGGTTTCCGGTCTCAGGCATGTTCCGCATCACGGAGATATTGTGCAGGGAAGCGCGGCTGATATTGCTGCCGGCCCCAAGCCTCACGGACGGGCTGAATATCGCCACGGGCGTAATCCTGCCGGTACGTCCTACGGAAAACCGTACGTTGCTGATTGTCGTTTCCTTGGTCGCGTCATCCCATTTAAGAGCGATGGAGCCTCTCGGATACTTATTGGTGGCGCCGAGTGATTCGGCGTAGTTCCAGTCGTCATAGGAAAAGACCAGGCCGTCTGTCGGGAAGATATTCTCCGGTAATTTGGCCTGCCATTCGTCGATCTTCGACAAAACGCTATCCGCAGAAACCAGTTCATGCGGAACGACACGAAAACCGTTATCCGCCAAAAATGCGAAGCGCCCGGTCTCCGTATCCAGGTGTGTGGCTGTATCCTGGGTTTCGTTGGGCGTGACCAGTTTGAACGCGTAAAAGTCAATCTTACGCTTGGCGGATTCCTGCCCGTCATACATCTGCACGGTGGCGGCCGCCAGGTTCCTCGGGTTTTCGTAGATGCCGTCAGACTCCTTGTTGATACGTTCGAACTCCTCGTACGACATTAACGCCTCGCCGCGCACGACGAGATGCCCTGCGTACGGGATCCTGACCGGGAGCCCCAGGAAGGATACGGCGTTATGGGTGATGATGCCGCCCTCCTCGCCGTCGCCCCGGGTGACCGCGCGGGTCAGTTTCCCGTTATCATAGGTTGCTACGATCGTAAGCCCGTCCAGCTTCCAGCTGAGTACGCCGTCATGCCCGTCAAGCCAGACCGTCATCTTCTGCCGGTCCACGTACTTGACCTTATCGAGGGACAATGCGGGAATCTCATGCCGTGCCTTCTCCAGCTGCGTTACAACGGTACTTCCGGCGTGGATTGTCGGACTGCCCTCGTACGCGAAGCCGTTTGCACGTTCTTCCGCTTCCAGGGCCGCCATTCCCTTATCGAACTCCGCGTCGGTCATGGTCGTGGGCATGCCGTTGTAATAGGCCAGGGACGCCTCTGCCAGCTGTCTGGTAAGCCTAGCCTGTCTGGTGTCCGCGTCGTTCATCTTTCTGATTTCCATTCTTTTTTCCTCCTTATGTCCGTGAGTCATTCTTATTTGTCGGGTTCCTGGAAATACTCATCCAGGTTCGCGCAGGCGGCGGCGTACGTGTAGTCTTCCTGCATCGCGTCGCCCCAGACCCTGCATACGATCGAAGGCATTAAATCATGCCCGTCCTCGCTGGTATCATCGGCCGTGTATTCCACCATTGCGGTTAGAGCCATGCACTCGAACCCGTCTCGTTTTAAGTCGATATAGATACCTGGATGCGCCGGGGCCGTCGACGGATAAGCGACAAGCTGCCCAAGCGGCGTGTTGACGACCAGGCAGTCTCCCGCCGGCTCGCTGTTAGTTGCTGCATTCTTGGTTTTTCCCATGTTTTTGGTTCTCCTTTCTCTGTGCCTTTATGGCTTATATTACATAGAAAGTATGGATTTTGGAGGGTATGCCCGTATCCCGTTTGTTCCTGCGGATAACGAAAAAAGACGCCTGGAAATCTCCAGACGCCTTTCGGGAAAGTATTGTTTCTTTATACCCTGCGTATGAGGCACGTGGTGGACTGGAACGAATCCTCGCCCCTGTCTTGAGTCGCCTTTCCGCCGAACGAATCGAGGTACTGTGCGAAAGACTTTGACTTGGTGATATAAACGGAGACCATCGTTTTGGAGAATCCCGCCGGCGCGATACCCAGTTCCAGATAATCGTAGGCCAGCACCAGGGATACGCCCATCTGTGCCGCTTTCTCTCCTGCAGCCCTGATCAGGCTCTGCGCAAGCATGGCCCTGTCCGTCCCCTGGTATCCGGAGTACATACGCTCCAGGAACAGGATCGGGTAGCTTCCTTTGCTATTCTGCTCATTCTCGACGTCCACGAAATCCAGCCGTCCGGACGTGCGCACTTCACCGTCTATTGCTTTGGTGAACCGCAGGACCGCCCTGGCGATGATCTGACCGTCCGCATCTCTGCGGTACAGGATCTTCTTATTGGCGTCAAAGTATGAGATCAGGCACTCCCTGTATGTGCCGTTGCGGTAATTCATGCAGGTCCACAGCGGGTGAACGCCGATCGACATGATCCCGTTGAACGTGGAATCCTCTGCGCATGTACCGCCGAACTTATCCCTGCACGCGACGCTGATATCCGGTATCCACGCAGCAGCTGCGCGCGGGCTGGTCACCGTACCGATCTCGCTGTCCAGGTCACCGTTATGGAACTTAAGTTCCCGCAGCTTCCCACACATGGCGGCTTTGATGATCAGGCGGAATTTTTGGTCGTTATCGCCGTACAGGTCTTTTGCGTAAGCCTCTGCGATCTCCGCGCTTTCCAGCAGGAACGCGGTGCTTTCTTTCTTGTACTTTTCATAGAACTGATTATCCAGTCCCAGGAACTCTTTCAGCCACAGGACTTTTTTATCTGTCTGGCAGAATGTTTCCTTTGCGTGATCCAGGCCGTTTTTGCAGAGTTCCAGGTTCCTTAAGATGAACCAGGCTTCCTGCTCGGTTTCTGCTTCCTCCAGGACCTTATTGGTCCTGAGGTACGGCAGCGCCGCAGCCGCAAGGCCGTGGCTGGCTTTAAACCGGAACGACGTGGCCGCCCATGCGTACAGATCCTTCTCGCTTAAGCAGTCGATGATCTCGGCTGTTTCGGTTTCCGCCAGCGGCGTTGGTTCGAAGATAGCGTTCCGTGCAAGCATGTACTGTGTGACCCTCTTGCCTGCGGCTTCCGGCCTAAGGCATTTGCTTAAGGTCTCAAAGATCTGGTTTAAGAAAGGCGTGGACTTGTTCGGTTCATCCTTGTTGATTAAGTGATATGCTTCAATCTGGTCAAATGTCTCGTTCTTCCTCAGCCACTCAGGGAGCGGTTTGGAAAGCATGTCCTGGGCCTCGATCCGGATCAGCTGCGCGTCATTCAGCAGGTTTGCATTGATCTGGACGCCTCTGCGCCCCAGGTACAGGGCAACTTCACGCATTTTTTCGTTATCCGCAAAACCAGCCAGGAACCGGTCCCATTTGTGAACCATGGCATACAACACAGCGTCCTCATAGCCGTGCTGCCACCAGTCTTCCTGCCCGTTTCTTAAAACATCGTCCCGGCCCAGAACCCACGCAGCCATCATGCAACAGGTCTTATCCTTGATTGCCGCGGCATAGCTCGCGGCGTCAGTCCTGATTTTCGCTGTGATAGCTTTAATGACCCCTTTATCATAAGCGGTTGCTGCCATTAATGATAATGTGGCATCTCGGCTGTCACGATCATGTTTCAGCAGACGCAGGATACGCTCACAGGCACCGGCGTTCCTGATCTGGTCGGCTTGTTCTACCGCACCAAACCAAGTTCCTGGTACGAAGTCGCTCGCAAGGTATTCCAGGAACCGTAGCGTTTCCGGATTCTTGGTGCATGCTCTGACTGCCTGTGAGTAGCGGTTCGTATGCAGGCCAGAAATCCTGGTTACATGCGCATATTGCTGCGTACGCAGACCTGTCAGGATACGGCTCGATAAAAACCGCTTACTGCAAAGCATTTTCTTTTCATCTGGATTGAGGCCCTGAAGTTCTGGCGCCGATAAGATCTCCCTGAGCGTTTCGTTCTGCAAGACATGGAATAAATATTCTGTACTTTCAAAAAACGGAAGCAGGCTGAACAGATTGTATTCAATCCTATCGCCTTTTCCGTTCCGCAGAGCATGCGAAAGCCGTTTGCTGTCTAAGGACAGAAACAGCCGTTCTGCACCGGCATTCATGGCTCCAGCGTACGCTAAGATATACGCTTCGACCTTCCCGCCTGCCAGGCAGATCTCGTCTATGGTGCGTTTATGCACCCACAGACGTTTCATGATCCTTTGTGCGGCGCTAGAAGGGCCCATATCAAAATCCTGCTTGATTTGGTCATCCATAATGACGCCCGCGATTGCCGCGGCAACACGCTTCGGGTCATGCATAGTATTCAGCGTGACTGCCGTTTTATACTCCGCCGAACGGTCAACCTGGGCAAGCGGCAGAGATATGACGTTGTTGTTGTAGCGGTAATATCCTTCACATTTTACAACTGCCATTACCATGTCACTTAGGATCGTCCTTCCCTGCATCTGCTTCAGCAGGGCACTCCGTTCCGGACAGCTATTTTTTTGGGTATCTGTCGCTAACATGCCTTTTCTCCTTTCGTATTTCGTTTTTGTATCATCTTTTCCATCTCCTCATACAGGTACGTATCGCAGTCCGAAGCCTGTGCGATCCGCACATAGCTTTCCAGCTTGGCGACTGGATCCTTGGCAGACTCACGGACCCGCTGCGTAGCGAGTCTTGCGAGGTCCGGTTTAATGAATTGATATTTGCACCATCTGATGTCCCTGCAAATAGCCAACAGGTCGGTGCCCATAATTTCTTTCAGATAATCTTGTAAGTCAACCTGGAAATCCTGCAGGGCTTTCAGCTTTTTCTGTTCTTCTGCTTTCAGTTCTGTCTCATGCCTGCGCTGCTTCCATGCATCTTCACCGAGCACATACCGCAACAGGATTTCCTGCTCCTGTTCAGATAGATTCTGGCAGTGGAGCATCGTGGATGCCAGCTCCGCGACTTCTGCCTTGGTCAAGACCAGGTTAAGCATCTCAGGATGCATAGATAATAACCACATTACGATGCCAGAATACTCGACTGCCATGTTTTCCCATACAGTATCCAGTACCCCGAGAAAGATAAGGCTTTTCTCTTCTCTTGGCAATGTCAGTTCCGCAAGTCTCTGGAGCGTTGACTTTGCATTGCTCGCGTTGTCGCATTTTTCAAGGAACCACAGCGGCGTTTTGCCGTATTGGTCCTTAAACTTCAGCATGTATTGGAACATCAGTGTATCGTTCTGTGCAGGCCAGAAATGCGCCTTTGTGTCTGGGACATCCATAAATCCAGCCTGTATCAGCGCGTTTGCGGCTCCGTACAGAGAGTGCTTCATGACAAGCTGACATACATCCTGCGGTTCTTGCTGTGCCTGCCCAATCTCATTTAACAGATGTACCACTGTTTTGATAGATTCACGCCATTCATCCGGGTACGATATCCTTAAGTTCGGCTGGTACAGTTTCGAACAGGCGTAATCCAGAAGCTGCAGTTTATGGTCCTTTGCCAGAGTATCCCACTTGGCGCGGTTGCCTTCATCCAGTGGGTCGAACGCCAGGTACCCGGCGTTATAGAACGTAAGCTGGCTTCCGACTGCCCAGTATAGCAGCTTCCATCTGCGGTCGTCCTTAAAGATAGGCTGATAGGTGCCGCTGCCGAAACATGCCCGCTGCTTGAAATAAGGCGTTGTAGACACATCGCCGTCAACCTTCCGGGAAAACTGCGTCTCCAGGACAGCCCGGACGCCTCTGGCTTCCAGTGCAGTGAAATCATCCGCTTCTTTCAGTTCAGCTGCCGCGTTCAGGATGTTCTTAGAGATATTGTCCCGGACTGCACGCTCCGACGTTTCTTCCATAAACAGTAAGTTCAGCGCCATGGTGCCCAGCTTGCCGTAGACCGCGGATAGGGTCTTAAAGGCGGGTACGGCCTCTGTGACGTTCTTCCTGCTCAGCATATAAAATGCCGAGAACATCTTCTTGGCCCCACTTGGTTTCGTACAGAACGCCCTGGAATATGCCGCCAAGTGCAGGTACCATTCATGAATGGTCACCAGTTCCTTGTCAGACAAAAATTCCTCGATCAGTTCCGCAATCGGTGTGTACTGCCCCACGCCCGCGACCCAGGCGATGAAGGCCTTTGCGGGGTCTCCGGCTGCGGCCGAGTCTGCTGCTGCCTCAGTCTGGATCCTTTCAAGTGCATCTTCGTCACACGACACTCCGAAAGCTGCTGCCGTCAGCATGTCGTCATTCCATGAGAGTTTTGCACATGCTGCCCGGATGACTGGTGAAGTGCCCGCCTTATCCATAAACCACTTGAGGATCCGCTGGCGGTAGTCGTCATTAAAATTGGAATTATACCACCAAAGTTTGACGTAAGCGACCAGGGTGGCAGCCAGCGCTTCCAGTTCCTCTGTTTCCAAGTTTTTGGAACGCAAGGATTCCATGAATTCCCCGGCGCTTTTCGTATACTGCTCTCCGTCTGCAGAATACTCCCGGTTCAGCAGGATCATCTCCAGTGTCTGGCTGTACGCTGTGTTGTCCCTTGTTTTGTTTTCGTTTGCCATTGCCTTTTTAGTCTCCTTTCGTGTATCTGTACGTTTTCGTGTCCTTAATTTGGTTTGTGTGTTTGAACTCTCCCCTCCTGTGTCTTATTTAGTATCTAAGGAAAGTATGGAGATGTGGCAATGGCATATTGGACCGCAAGCAAGCCGCTTACGAGCATAAAAAAGGGGCCCGCCGTAATGCGGGCCCGTCAGGACAATCGGGCAAGGATCCCCGGTCACTCTGTAGCCGGGAGGAATTGCCCGCTGTTTTTGTTACTTTGCGTATGACAGACGGTAGCCGTTGTCCTTTTGCAGGATTCTGCACATGGTATATTTGGCTGTGACCAGGTTCCCGTCCCCGCAGCGGATATCGAACCGTCCGCTGGCCCTTGTCATCACGCGCCCGGTATGGGTACCGGTATATTTCCCTAATGGTATCTCTGCGCGTACAATATCCCCGTTGGCGAACCCGAACACGCGCTTCGGCCTTGGCCCGAGTTTCTTGATGATAACGCCGCACGCATTGATCTTACCGCGGAACCGTGTACCGCGGCCCATGGCGTGAGCATGAAGGACGTATCCTCCGGTACGGTCCGCATAACCGCCTTCTTGTACCTGCCCGACACAGAGCGCATCGTAATGGTGGTCCTTCGACAGCCCCAGCCGCGTCCGGTTATACTTTGTTCTCCCGCCAGAAGCGCATTCCACATTCCCAAACATCGCGAAAAGCTTCTTCTCCGTGAGCCTGCGCATGGAGTTCGCCCAGGCGCAGTACCTCTGCCCCGCACCTGCCGGGTTCCCTTCCAAGACCTTGGTTACGTGCCCGATCCTTGCCTTATTAAGTTCCATCCCCGACTTCGAGGTTGGCGTCCGACGTTTCAGGATCCCCAGGTACTCACTGAGCGTCCGGTCGTCCTTGTCCTTATTACAGGTGTGGCAGGCAAGGCAGGCGTTCTTCACGCTGTCACTGCCGCCGCGGCTCTTCGGCCGCATATGTTCCCACTCCAGAACCTTGTCGCCGGATACCCCGCCGCAGTACTGGCAGGCATGGCCGTACTTCTCCAGGAGGTATTCCCGGATCTCATATCCGTAGAGCGTCCCGTGCTGGTACTCCGCGCCGGAGATATCCGGGTTGTCCATGAGCTGCGTGTCAAACCTTACCGCCTCATAGGAGCAATCTGTTATGTTAATGAGTTTCCTTAGTTTCTTTACCCAGCTTTCAATGTTGCCCGCAACGCTCCCCACGCTTTGCGGGAGCCACCCTTCCGGGCGCGGACTGGCATAATACCCAGGCTGCCGGAACTTGCACCGGCGGTACCGGGTTTCCCTGCTCCTGCGGTTACGCCTGGCCGCGCGCCTGGTCTCCAGGCCCGACTTGACCGTCTGGCCGCGGTGGTGGCTCTGCATGTACAGCATGACCTCACTCGTCTCGCCGCAGACCACTGCGATCCCCGTATGTGCCGCTCCCGGGTCGATCTTGATCCGGTAGGACGGAAGGTCCTTGATCTCCCTTGCGTCAACATCCTTGACGATCACCGCCGATGGATAGGCCCGGTACAGGACAGCCCTGCCGCGTTCCATCAGTTTCCTTGCGCGCCGCTCGGTCATGAAGCCCAGCGGCCGTTTGCGTTTGTCCAACGCGATTACCATAGTTACGTGCTCCTTTCGGAGGGCAGTTACGCCCTTGTAATGCGGGCTGCCTCCGCCGCCCGCGTCCCCTCGCACAGTTGGCCGGCGGAGCCGGACGGGATGGAGCCTGTACGGCCGGACTTTTCCCGTATGCGCTTGTCACGGATAACGTACCGCGGCCGTCCCCGGGGGCCGCTGCCTTAACGCTGTCCAACGGCGTACGTGCTGGGGAAGCACACGCTGCCGTATTGGCGCACCAACTTTTTGCACGGATGCCTTTGCCCTGTATCCGCAGGGCTGGATGTCC
>CANPYE010000021.1 GCA_947588005.1 uncultured Lachnospiraceae bacterium
GATAACCGGGTCAGCGATATCCATTTCGCGGCGACCACCGGTTACGGCTATAACGATATCGGCCGCGATACGCTGGAGCAGGTCTACGCATCCTGCTTCCACACGGAAGCGGCTCTGGTACGGCCGCAGCTGATGAGCGGCACGCACGCGCTCCACATCGCGCTTTCCGGCAATCTCCGTCCGGGGGACGAGCTTTTATCCCCGGCTGGCGGCCCCTACGACACCCTGGAGGAAGTCATCGGTATCCGTCCGTCCGTCGGTTCCCTGGCCGAATACGGCGTTTCCTACCGCCAGGTGGACCTGCTGCCGGACGGCAGCTTCGACTACGATAACATTGCGAAGGCGGTTAATGATAAAACGAAGCTGGTCACGATCCAGCGCTCCAAAGGCTACGCGGCCCGACCCACTTTCTCAGTGGAACAGATCGGGCAGCTGATCGCGTTTGTAAAGAAGCTCAAACCCGGCGTGATCTGCATGGTGGATAACTGCTACGGGGAATTTGTCGAGACCATCGAACCCACGGACGTGGGCGCGGATATGATCGTCGGCTCCCTGATCAAGAATCCGGGCGGCGGACTGGCGCCCATCGGCGGCTATATCGCGGGGCGCAGGGACTGCATCGACCGCGCGTCCTACCGCTTAAGCGCGCCGGGGCTGGGAAGAGAGGTCGGGGCAAGCCTTGGACTTAACCAGTCGCTCTATCAGGGCTTTTTCCTGGCGCCGACTGTAGTGGCCGGGGCGTTAAAGGGAGCAGTATTTGCTGCGAATGTCTATGAAAAGCTGGGATTTTCCGTCCATCCGAACGGTACGGAGGAGCGTCACGACATCATCCAGGCAGTCACCTTCGGGAAACCGGAGGCGGTCATCGCCTTCTGCGAGGGGATCCAGGCGGCGGCGCCCGTGGACAGCTATGTGAAGCCGGAGCCATGGGACATGCCCGGATACGACTCGCCGGTCATCATGGCCGCCGGGGCCTTCGTGCAGGGCTCGTCCATTGAGCTGAGCGCGGATGCGCCGATCCGGCCGCCGTATACGGTGTTTTTCCAGGGCGGTCTAACCTGGTACCACGCAAAGCTTGGCATTTTAAAATCCCTGCAGGCCCTGTGCGGCGCGGGGATCATAAGCATGTGAGCCGTGTGCCAAACTATTACATTTTCATTACTTTTCGCAAATTCTGTATACATTAATACCAGTTTATGGTAAACTATATTTAGTATGTCCATTTCCGATATCGCGCCTGGAGAGCTGCAGACCGGAGGTTATATGGACACCAGAAAGATGAAAGATATCCCTGCGGACAGCCGCCCCTATGAGCGGTGCGTGCGGATGGGGCCGGAGGCGCTAAGCGATGAGGAGCTGTTATCCATCATCATCCGGACCGGCAGCCGCGGACAGAATTCTCTGGAGACAGCCAGGCAGATCCTTGCGCTCAGCTATCCGGAGGACGGGATCTTAGGGCTCAGTCATCTGTCGCTGCAGGATTTGACCGGCATAGACGGAATCGGCACGGTCAAGGGGATCCAGCTGCTCTGCATCGGCGAACTGTCCCGGCGGATCAGCAAACGGTTTGCCATTTCCCGGATCCGGGTCTTTAACCTGCCTGAAGAAGTGGTGAACTATTACATGGAAGATATGCGCCATATGGAGCAGGAGCAGCTGTTTTCCATGTATCTGGACACGAAGCACCGTCTGATCAAGGATATGCTCATTTCCAAGGGAACCGTCAGCGCGACGATCATATCTCCGCGGGAGATCTTTATTGAGGCGCTTCGCTGCCGCGCTGCGGGCGTGATCCTGGTTCACAACCATCCAAGCGGCGATCCGACGCCGAGCTATCAGGACTGCCTGCTGACGAAGCGGGTGCAGGAGGCGGGGAAGCTTTTGGGGATCCAGCTTCTGGATCATGTGGTGATCGGCGACCGCGCATACTCCAGTTTTAAAAGAGAAGGAAAACTAGAATGAACTCCAAATACGACCGCTACATTCTGATCGGACTGACTGTGTGCTGTCTGGCGCTGATCGCCGTGACCACGTTCACGGATCAGTGGCTGGCGCCGCTGCGCACAGCGGTAGGTTACCTGGTAACGCCGATCCAGGCCGGCGTCAACCGCGCAGGCGTTACGATTTACGATGAAGTGGCAGATTACACGAAGCTGAAATCCGCTCTATCGGAGAATGAAGAACTGCGCAGGCAGATCGCGGATCTGACGGAGGAGAATAACCGTCTGACCTCCGAGGTCTTTGAACTGGACAGGCTTCGCAGGCTGTACGAGCTGGATCAGGAATATATGCAGTATGAGAAGACGGCGGCGCGCGTTATTGCCAATGATTCCGGCGACTGGTTCCAGGTCTTCCGCGTGGACAAGGGCTCCGCGGACGGCATACAGGAAGGGAATAACGTCCTGGCCGGCGGCGGCCTGGTGGGCATCGTCACCGATGTGGGGGCCCATTACGCCACGGTGCGTTCCATCATCGACGATTCCAGCCGTGTAAGCGCTATGGCGCTTCAGTCCGGCGATACGTGCATCGTAGGCGGGGACCTGACCCTTTACCGGGAAGGCCGCCTTACGATCTCCGGTATCCAGAAGGACGGCGATGTAAAGGACGGCGACCGGATCGTTACCTCGAATATCAGCTCCAGCTATCTGCCGGGAATCCTGATCGGCTATGCCAGAGATATTACGCTGGACAATAACCAGCTGACCAGCTCCGGCTATCTGGTGCCTGTGGCGGAATTTCACAACCTGCGGGAGGTCCTGATCATCACCGATGTGAAGGAGACCGGCGATCCGGAGGTGGAGTGATGAGGCGGGCGCTTGTCAATCTGGCGTTGATCCTTGCGGCATTTACGATCCAGAACTGCGTCTTTCCACTGATTCCGGTACTGGTGTCGACGCCGAACCTGCTGCTGATCCTGACCTTTTCCTTCGGCTTCATGGACGGTCGGAGGATGGGAATGCTCTACGGCGTGCTGGCCGGTCTCATGCTGGATCTGTTTTACAGCGGACCGTTTGGCTTTTACACGCTGTTTTACGTGTATGTGGGATACGTCAACGGAATCTGCACGAAGTATTTTTACGAGGACTATGTAACCGTTCCCCTGATCTTAAGCGTTGCGAATGAACTGGCATACAATCTTTACGTGTATGTGTTCCGGTTCCTGATCCGGGGACGTTTGGATTTTCTGTACTATTTCCGGGAACTGATGGTGCCGGAGACGATCTTTACCGTCGTAACGACCCTGTTCCTTTACCGGCTTCTGCTTCTGATCAACAGGAAGCTTAAGGACTATGAAAACGGGAGGGATACCACCCTTGTTTAAAGAGATTCTGGAGGTTATCTTAGAGCTTCTGAAACGCCTGGTCACATCCAGGCTTTTTCTGCTGTTTGTAATCTTTACCGGAATGTTTATGGCGCTGGCCGGACGTCTTTTTAACCTGCAGATCATCAACGGAGAGAAGTATCTCGACGATTATGTTACCACGACCTTCCGGACGATGACGACACCCGGGACCAGGGGCAATATCTACGACGCCGACGGCAATCTCCTTGCGTACAATGAACTGGCGTATTCCGTAACGCTGCGGGATACGGGGACGTATAAGAATAACCAGTCCATGAACCTGATGCTGTATCAGCTGATCCGGATCCTGGATAAGCACGGCGAGAAAGTGGCGTCCAAACTGGAGCTGGACTTTGACGCGGAAGGCAAGCTGGTCTACACATCCGCCTCGGAGGCGGCCAGAAAGCGGTTCCTCCGGGATTATTACGGCCTGACCTCCGTCGACAAGCTGGACGACGCCGACGGCAGATATCCGTCGAATATCACCGCCGCGGAGCTTCTTGCGCAGCTGCGTTCCAAAAGCCGCTATGATCTGGACAGCTTAAAGGATAAGAAAGGCAACGCGATCGTCTTAACCGACCGGGAGGCCCTGCAGATCGCCCATCTGCGCTACGCCCTGTCGCTGATCGCCTTTCGCAAATATGTGACGGTCAATGTGGCGGACCATGTCTCCCAGGAGACGGTGGCTGATATTATGGAACACATGGCAGACATGGATGGAGTGGAAATCGCGGAATCCACAGTAAGGGTCTATAACGACGCGGTCTATTTCGCTCCGATCATCGGCTATACGGGCAAGGTGCAGACGGAGCAGCTCGAACAGCTGCAGGAACAGGATCCCAGCTACGACGCGAATGACATCGTCGGCCGGACCGGCGTGGAGGCGTCGATGGAATCCGTGCTGCACGGCAGGAAGGGCGTCACTAATATGTACGTGGACAGCTACGGGCAGATCCTGAAGATAGAGGACGATTCCACGGAAGCGGAAGCCGGCGAGGATATTTATCTGACGATCAAGAGCGATCTGCAGAAGGGGATCTATCACCTTCTGGAGCAGCAGCTGGCCGGCGTTTTAGTGTCCCATCTGGTGAACCGCGACGTAACGGAGGAGGAAAACCGCGACTCGAGCAAGATCAAGATCTCGATCAAGGACGCCTACTATCAGCTTGTGAACAATAACGTCCTTTCCCTGAGCCATATGGAGGGAGAAGACGCGTCGCCCATAGAACGGCAGATCTACGAGAAATACGTAGCCTCCCGCGAACAGATCTTAAGGGAGATTGAAGCGCAGCTCGACGATCCAAACGCGCCGCCGCTTGCGGAGCTTCCTGAGGATATGCGTTCCTATATGAACTATATTTATACCTACCTTGCGGGGGACACCGTGGGAATCATCCGGCGTGAGCTGATCGATTCGGAGAATGAGCAGACCATCGCCTGGAACGAAGGAAGCATCAGCCTGCGTGATTATCTCTACGCCGGTATTTCCGGCAGTTGGGTCGATACCACAAGACTTGAGACCGAACATAAGTATTCCAGCGCGGACAACAGCTTTCAGACTCTTAAGGAGTATATAATCTCGTCGATCCGCGACGATACGGCTTTTACAAAGCGCATTTACCGATATCTTGTGAATCAGGACGTCGTCACCGGGCGGGAGCTCTGTCTGGCGCTTTATTATCAGGGCGTTCTTCCCTACGATGAAGAACAGGTGCAGCTTCTGACGACAAACGGCGCCGACTACGCGTTTGATTTCCTGATCGACAAGCTTACCAAGCTGGAGATCACGCCGGCCCAGCTGGCGCTGGATCCCTGTACCGCCGGCTGTACGGTCGTGGATATAAAGACCGGCAAGGTGCTGGCGGTGGTCACTTATCCAAGCTATGACAACAACCGGATGAGCGGCAGCGTGGATGCGGTCTATTTTAACCAGCTGAACAACGATCTGTCCCGGCCGTTCTATAATAATGCGACCCAGGCGCTCAAGGCTCCCGGTTCCACCTTCAAGCCGATTACGGCCGTCGCGGCCCTGGAGGAGCACGCGGTGACCATAGACGAAAAGATCGAGTGTACCGGACGCTATACGGAGGTCACCAATCCGATCCGCTGCTGGATCTATCCCGGCAGGCACGGGGAGCTGACCATTGCCGAGGGCATCCAGGAATCCTGCAACTACTTCTTCGCGGAGCTGGCCCACCGCCTCTCAACGGACGCGGACGGCGTGTATTCCACGGACACGGGCCTGAAGCTGATCCAGAAGTACGCGGCGATGTTCGGACTTGACCATACCTCCGGCATCGAGATCGAGGAAAATTCGCCCAGTCTGTCGGATATGGATCCGGAGCGCTCGGCCATGGGACAGGGTACCCACGCCTACACGAATGTCCAGCTGTCGCGCTACGTGACCGCGCTGGCCAATCGGGGCAGCGTATTCGAACTGAGTCTGATCGATCATATCACGGAGCCGGACGGGACGATGGTGCAGGAATACGTACCGGAGATCTCCAATCAGATCCAGGTGGCGGATTCCACCTGGGACACGGTCCAGACGGGCATGCGCAATGTGATCGCGCTTGGCTCGGTCCGGTCGATCTTTAAGGATCTGGAAGTGGATATCGCCGGCAAGACCGGTACGGCGCAGGAGAACGCCCGCGGCAACCACGCGTTCTTTATTTCCTACGGCCCCTATGAGAATCCCGAGATCAGCGTGACCGTGAACATTCCATACGGCTACAGTTCGGCGGAAGCGGCGGCCGTGGCGAAGAACGTGTACCGGCTCTATTTCGGATATACGGATCTGGATTACATTATGAACACCGGCGCCCTGGATGCTACGAACATCGTCGTCGGAGATTAAGCAGGGATCATCGCAGCTAAAAGCAAGGAGGAATATCATGAAAAATTCCGTAGTGATCAAAAGCAACCGCTCCGGCATGACCGTGATTCTGGACCCAGAGCTGCCGTTTGAACAGCTTCTTGCGGACGTGGCCGCCAAGTTCGGCGAGAGCGCCAGGTTCTGGGGGTCTGTACAGATGGCGCTGACGCTGGCCGGCCGGGAGCTTTCGCCCGAGGAGGAGTTTCAGCTGGTCAATGTGATCACAGGCAATTCTGAGATCGAGATCCTGTGCCTTCTGGATCAGGATCTGGAACGCACCCGCAAATGCGAGAAAGCGCTCAACGAGAAGCTGATGGAGCTGTCTGCAGCCAACGGCCAGTTCTACCGCGGTACGCTGAAAGAAGGAGAGAGCATAGACGCTGAGACCAGCATCGTCGTCATCGGCGATGTGGAGAAGGGCGCGAGGATCATTTCCAAGGGCCATGTGGTGGTGATCGGCGATCTGCGCGGCTCCGTTGTCGCAGGCGTCTCCGGCAATTCGGAGGCGGTCGTCGCGGCCATGGAGATGGCGCCGTCCTCCCTGCGGATCGCGGACTATGAGGTTCACTGCTCCGAGAAGGGCAAACGGCTCGCAAAGGGGCCTGTGATCGTAAGCGTGGAAGACGGACAGGTCAGCATTAAGAGCATGCGGAAAGGACTTTTCGGATAAGCGGCGGCCATTTGCCGGACGATGCGGCACAGCGTTTGCGGCAGGGGAAACCGTCGTCGTCTTAGACAAAATTTATCTCGAAAAATATACAAAATGCTACTGGAAATATCCATAAAGATAGGGTAGAATATCTGTGACAGTCATTTTTTTTGGAGGAATCAGACATGAGTGAAGTCATCGTTGTTACCTCCGGAAAAGGCGGGGTGGGTAAGACCACAACCTCTGCCAACATTGGGACAGGCCTTGCGATCCTCGGGAAGCGCACGGTGATGATCGATACAGACATCGGACTGCGCAACCTGGACGTCGTCATGGGACTGGAGAACCGGATCGTTTATAATCTGGTGGATGTGGTAGAGGGAAACTGCAGAATGAAGCAGGCCCTGATTAGAGACAAGAGATACCCGAACCTGTATCTACTTCCGTCAGCACAGACAAGAGATAAATCCGCGGTGAATCCCGAGCAGATGATGAAGCTGGTAGATGACCTGCAGGACGATTTCGATTACATACTGCTCGACTGCCCGGCCGGGATCGAGCAGGGCTTTAAAAACGCCGTGGCGGGCGCCGGCCGGGCTCTGGTGGTGACGACGCCGGAGGTATCCGCCATACGCGACGCAGACCGTATCATCGGTCTTCTGGACGCCGGACAGATGAAAAGCATTCATCTGATCGTCAACCGGGTCCGTCATGATATGGTGCGCAGAGGCGACATGATGTCGGTCGACGACGTCATGGATATCCTGGCGGTGCCGCTCATCGGAGCTGTTCCGGACGATGAGGCGATCGTTATCTCTACGAACCAGGGCGAACCTCTGGCGGGTACGGACACGGCGGCCGGACAGGCATTCATGGATATCTGCCGGCGCCTGCTGGGAGAGGACGTGCCGCTTGTCCTTCCGAACGTGTCATTCGGCATATTCAGCCGTCTGACAAGCTTCCTTAAGAGGGCGTAGGAGGTGGGCCATGAGGTACAGCCGGACTTCCGTACTCAGGAGAAAGCGTTCGGGAGCGATCGCCGCGAAGCGTCTGAAAAGCCTGCTAGCGGCGGATCAGACCGGTTTCCCGCCCGAAGTGCTGGAGATGCTTAAGGATGACCTGTTCCGCGTTATTTCCAGATATATGGATGCCGACGCGTCGAGGCTGGAGCTCTTTGTCAGACGTTCTGACGAAACAGCTTCGGAGGAAGATGACGGCTGCCCGGCGGCTCTTTATACCGTAATACCGGTCAGGAGCCTCCGGCTTAAGGGGACTATCGCATGACATTTTTTGATTATAATTTCCGAAGATACAACTTTCGCCTGCTTCTGTATATGGCGGCGCTGAGTGTGATCGGCCTTATGGCGATCTACAGCGCCACCAACCAGAACCAGGCGACGGT
The DNA here is from genome assembly GCA_947588005.1 of uncultured Lachnospiraceae bacterium. Lineage (GTDB taxonomy): Bacteria > Bacillota > Clostridia > Lachnospirales > Lachnospiraceae > UBA3402. Next base: position 8,270 of record CANPYE010000021.1, read on the forward strand.
CAGCAAGCAGCTTATGGGGATCGGGGTCGGTTTCGTGATCGCGCTTGTCCTGTCGGTCATCGATTATCACTGGATCCTGTCCTTCCACATACTGATCTATCTGGTATGCGTGGCGTTTTTGACAGCCGTGATCCTGTTCGGACGCAGCCGCGGTATCTCGACGCGGTGGCTGCAGCTTCCGGTGATCGGTCAGATCCAACCGTCGGAATTTGTCAAGATCGGTATAATCCTGTTCTTCTCCTGGTATTTTGAACGGTACCGGGAGAAGATAAACCGGGTTACCGTGGTTTTTACGGCGGCGGCGCTGTTTGCCGTTCCCGCGGTTCTGATCTACAGGCAGCCGAATCTGTCGACGCTGATCGTACTGACCATTGTGGTGGCGGCCATTGTTTTTTCATCCGGGATCAGCTACCGGTGGATCCTGGGGGTGCTTGCCGTCGCGATACCGGCCGTGTTTCTGCTGTTTTACCTGCTTCAGAGAGGGATGATCCCGTTTCTGCAGCAGTATCAGGCGAACCGGATCCTTTCCTGGCAGAATCCCGAGCTGTATTCGGAGACCTATTATCAGCAGGAGAATTCCATCATGGCCATCGGATCCGGCCAGCTCTGGGGAAAGGGATGGAACAACACCGGGATCCTCTCGGTAAAAGCCGGGAATTTCCTCGTGGAGGAGCAGAACGATTTTATCTTCGCGATCATCGGCGAGGAATTCGGCTTCGTAGGCGCTATGGTCGTTATCATCCTGTATCTGGTCTTGGTCTATGAGTGCCTGTTCATGGCTATGAAGGCTTCCGACCTGTCCGGCCGGATGATCTGCGTAGGGATGGCGACCCTGCTTGGTTTCCAGAGCTTCGCCAATATAGCCGTGGCCACGGCCATATTCCCTAATACAGGGCTGCCGCTTCCGTTTATCAGTTCCGGCGTAAGCTCCCTGTTAAGTCTGTTTATTGGTATGGGTATTGTTCTCAACGTGGGATTGCAGCGCAAATACAACAACGAATAAAGGAGGAGTGTACATGAACGTAGGTTTGATCGCACATGATTCCAAGAAGAAACTGATGCAGAATTTCTGTATCGCCTACAGGGGAATCTTAAGCAAGCATTCCCTTTACGCTACCGGCACGACGGGGCGGCTGATCGAAGAAGTGACGAATCTGAATATACACAAATACCTGGCCGGTCATCTGGGCGGGGCGGAGCAGATGTGCACGGATATCGAGCAGGACCAGCTGGATCTGGTGATCTTCTTCCGGGAGCCGGTATCCCCCAAGCGCACCGACCCGGACGGAAGCAGCATCATACGGATGTGCGACCTTCACAATATACCGGTCGCCACCAATCTGGCAACCGGCGAGCTCCTTGTCAAGGCGCTGGAGCACGGCGATCTGGAGTGGCGCGAGATGTACAAATAATCCGCCTGCCGGCAGTAAGGCGGATAGGAGGTTTATCGGATGACGATTCACAGCGGCGGACACGTAATCCGCGCCGCTTCGGTTTGCGCGGTCTTTGCGCTTCTGGTTCTTTTGACCGGCTGCGGGGAGAGACAGTTTGACGACCCGTATCGTATGGAAGAACGGGGAATGGAGCTGGAGAGCATATTATCGGCCGGCAGCCTTACGGACGCGGACTCCGGACTAGGAGAATTATTTGCCTCCGGGCTTTGCGTGGTAACGGACGAGGCGCTTTACAGCGCGGACGAGATCACCGCGGAGGCGGGGGCGGTATTCGATCTGTCTTCGCAGGAAACGCTCTACAGCAAGAACGCGTTCGAACGCCTGTATCCGGCCAGTATCACGAAAATCATGACGGCGATCCTCGCGATCAAGTATGGAGATCTGTCCGATCTCGTAACCGTGACGGAGGATGCTGTGATTACGGAATCCGGCGCGTCCTTATGCGGCATAAAGCCGGGAGACCGGATAAGTCTTGAACAGCTTCTCTACGGCCTGATGCTTCCGTCCGGCAATGACGCGGGCGCGGCGATCGCGGTACATATGGCCGGCAGCATTGAGGCGTTTGCCGATATGATGAACCGGGAAGCCAGGTCGCTTGGGGCGACGGATACGCATTTTGTGAATCCCCACGGTCTTACGGATGAAGATCATTATACGACCGCTTACGATCTGTATCTGATCTATCGGGAAGCGCTGTCGCTTCCGAAGTTCAGGGAAATCACGGGCACAGTATCGTACGACGCGTCCTATGCGGACGCGTCCGGAGCGCCGGTGGAGAAGACATGGGGCGGTACGAATCTCTATATGCTCGGCAAGCGTGATACGCCCGACGGACTTACCGTTTTTTCAAGCAAGACAGGCACCACACAGGCTGCAGGCAGCTGTCTGATCATGGCGACGCGGGATGATGACAGCGGAGACGAATATATTTCCGTCATCCTTAAGTCGGAGAACCGAAACACTCTGTATGACAACATGACAAAGTTAATTTCCAAGATTGACAATTAGTGATTGCCTTTTCGGACGAGATATACTATAATTGAACTGAAAATAAATAACTTTTCATACAACAACCTATCACTCAAGGAGGACAAACACATGGTGCAGATTATCGCAGGCGACAAGGGAAAGGGCAAGACCAAGTATCTGCTGGACAAGGCTAATGCGGCGATCAAGGAAGCAAAGGGCTCCATCGTTTATCTGGATAAAAGTTCCAAGCATATGTATGAGCTGAACAACAAGATCCGTCTGATCAATGTCAAGGGATTCGATATTAACGACAGTTCCGGTTTCCTCGGATTTGTCAGCGGGATTATTTCCCAGGATCATGACCTGGAGATCATGTTCCTGGACAGCTTTTTGAAGCTCGCCTGCCTGGAAGGCCAGGATATTACCGATACTGTGAACGCACTGGAGCAGATCGGAGAGAAGTTCCACGTAACATTCGTTCTGAGCGTATCCAGAGACGCGGACGCGCTTCCGGACAGCATGAAGGAGAAAATTACGATTTCCCTGTAAGGGAGACCTGCGGTCATAAGAATTATACATGATACTTAAGAGCCTGCCAAGCCAGGCTCTTTTTAAGGAGAACCGTTCCTATGGCGAAGAAGAACAAGAAGATAGTCAAATACCGCCGCCCGCTGCAGATCAATATCGGAATGATCATTTTTTTCCTTGTTTTTCTGTATCTGGCTTTTTATGTCTATCAGTATTGTACCCGGGTCAAGGTGCAGCCATATGAGGTGACGGAGGGAGCGATCGCGGGCGACCGGAATTTTACAGGGATCATTCTGCGGGATGAGACGACGGAGTACGCCTCCCAGAGCGGTTATGTCAATTATTACATCCGCGAGGGCAAGCGCGCCTCCGTGGGGACAAGCATTTATTCCATGGACGAGACCGGCGAGGCTGCGAAGCTTCTGGAGGAGAACACCGCGTCGGAGCAACTGGCGGAGGAAGATGTGATCAGCGTCAAGAAGGCTTTGTCTTCCTTCAGCCTTGCCTATTCGGATATGGATTTTTCTCAGGTATACGATTCCAAATATTCTCTGGAAGCCATGGTCATGGAGTACGCTAATTTTAACGCTGCAAGCACAGACGAGCAGCTGGCGGCGCAGCTGGGCGGCAATTTCTCCCAGATCCGGACTCCGGTAAGCGGCGTGATCTCCTATTCGATCGATGGTTTTGAAGGGGTTGAGGCTTCGCAGATATCGGAGAGCAGCTTTGACAGAAGCCAGTACAGCAGGGCCATTACCCATGCCGGGGATCTGGTGGAGCAGGGCACTCCGATCTACAAGGTTATAACCGATGATAACTGGTCGATCCTCTTTCCGCTGTCGGAGAGCGATGTGACGGATTTCCATGACCTTACGTCGCTTAACGTGCGGTTCCCCGGTCATGATCTGACGACGGATGGGGCGTTTTCGATCATCGTGGGAGCGGACGGCGGCTCCTACGGCAAGCTTGATTTTGACCGGTATATGGTTCAGTTCATATCGGAGCGCTATCTGGATTTCCAGGTGATCATGGATGTCGCCCAGGGACTTAAGATCCCTGTCAGCTCCGTTACCACGAAGAATTTCTACCTGGTCCCTGTCACCTATTTAACAACCGGGGGCGATACGGATCAGGAGGGCTTTAACAGGGAAGTCTACACGGAGAACGGAACGCTTGTGGAGTTTGTGCCGGCGACGATCTATTACTCTACGGATGAGTTTTATTATATCGATACGTCGGAGGACAGTGCGTTTCATGCGGGCGATTATCTGGTCAAGCCGGATTCTTCCGACCGTTTCCAGATCGGGCAGACGGCTTCCCTGCAGGGCGTATACAATATCAACCGCGGATATTCGGTATTTAAACAGATCGAGATTCTTGCGCAGAACAACGAATTTTATACGGTGAAGAAGGGAACCAGCTACGGCTTAAGCGTCTACGACCATATCGTTCTGGATGCGTCCGCCATATCCGGTGAGAATCAGCTGATCTATCAATAACGAGGAGTGTGAAAGATGGTTGCGCAGCGGTATCATGAAATCCAGTCAAGAGTGAAAGCGGCCTGCGAAAGGTCCGGCCGGAACGCGTCGGATGTGACGCTTATTTCGGTCAGTAAGACAAAGCCGGCAGAGCTCATTCGCGAAGTTTATGATGCGGGAGCCAGGGATTTCGGAGAGAATAAGGTGCAGGAGCTGATGGAGAAATATCCGGCGCTTCCCGCGGATATCCAGTGGCACATGATCGGTCATCTGCAGACGAATAAGGTCCGGCAGGTCGTCGGAAAGGCGTGCCTGATCCATTCCGTGGATTCCGTAAAGCTGGCGCGGGAGATCGAGAAAGAATCCGCCAGGCAGAATACGGTAACGCCGGTCCTTTTGGAAGTCAATGTGGCGCGCGAGGAGAGTAAATTCGGATTTTTCCTGGAGAATACGGAAGCAGCGCTTAAGGAGATTGCGGAATTTCCCCATGTGCGCATACAGGGGCTTATGACGATCGCTCCATTCGTGGAGAACGCGGAAGAAAACCGGCAAATTTTTCGAAAATTGTATCAATTTTTTATTGACATAAAAAGCAAAAACGTCGATAATGTTAATATGAATGTTCTCTCCATGGGTATGACCGGAGACTTTGAGGTCGCGATCGAAGAAGGAGCTACCATGGTTAGAGTAGGCACCGGAATTTTCGGTGAACGACAAATAAGGGAGAATGTATAGCGATGGGTGTTTTCGGCAAATTTATGGACAGTATCCGGCTGCGTGATAATGAGGATGACGATTATTTCCTGGACGACGACTATGAGGAAGATGAGAAGCCTGCGAAGAAAAGTCTGTTTGGGGGCGGAAGCCGTCAGGACGACGATTATTATGACGATATGGAAGAAGACGAGCCGCCGAAACCCCGTTTTCTGGGGAGCAGCCGTTCCGCCAAGGTGGTTCCGATGAAGCAGCGGCCCATGGAGGTATCTATGGTGAAGCCGACCTCCATTGAGGATGCGAAGGAGATCTGCGATTATCTTCTGGCCGGTAAGGCGGTGGTTCTGAATATGGAAGGACTGCAGACGGAGATCGCGCAGCGGATCATTGATTTTACCTCCGGAGCTACCTATTCCATGAGCGGGAACCTTCAGAAGATATCCAATTATATCTTTATCGCCACGCCGGAAACGGTGGAGCTTTCCGGGGATTTCCAGAATCTGCTGGAAACCGGAAGCAGCATGGATATTCCGGGACTGAATTTTCGGATCTGATTTTTAACACGAATTTATAGCAGGCATTCCCTTGTCTGTGATCTGCCGTAAGGCAGCAGAACCGATAGGGTGAGGTGTCTGCTTTTTTATACCGGAGACGGATCGATTTAAGGAGAGACAATTTTCAATGGACAGACGTCTGACAGTTTGCAGGGATCATGTACCGATCTATGATATTGTATTGTCCGGTTCCTTTGATGAACTGGCGGGGGAGCTTGAGAAGCTGAATGTAATAAACGGCAGGCGGCTTTGTATCGTGACCGATTCGAACGTGGCCGGTCTCTATCTGGAGCCGGTAGCGGATATTCTGAAAGACTGCTGCGGTGAACTGACTTCCTTTGTTTTCAAAGCGGGAGAGGAATATAAGAATCTGGATACGGTCCGCGAATTGTACCGGCACCTGATTACACATCAGTTTGACCGGAAGGATCTGCTTGTGGCGTTAGGCGGAGGCGTTGTCGGCGATCTGTGCGGTTACGCGGCGGCCACCTATCTGCGCGGCATCTCCTTTATACAGATCCCGACCACGCTGCTTTCGCAGGTGGACAGTTCCATCGGAGGTAAGACAGGCGTGGATTTCGACGCCTATAAGAATATGGTCGGAGCGTTCCACATGCCTAAGCTGGTCTATACGAATGTAAGCACGTTAAAGACGCTCCCGGCAGAGCAGTACAGCTCCGGAATGGGCGAGGTCATCAAGCATGGTCTGATTCGCGACCGTCAATACTATCAGTGGCTCTATGAGAACCGTGAAAAGATCCTTAAGCGGGACGAAACGGCCTGCATGGCGATGATCCTGCGCAGCGACGAGATCAAGCGGCAGGTAGTGGAGAATGATCCGACGGAACAGGGAGAACGGGCGCTTCTGAATTTCGGCCATACGCTTGGACACGCGATCGAAAAGCTGTCGGATTTCGCGCTGCCGCACGGGCACTGCGTCGGGCTTGGACTTCTGGCGGCGTCGGAGATATCGCGCGGCCGCGGCTGGGTCAGCGAAGGCGATATAGCCCGTCTTAAGGAAGTTCTGCATTGGTACGGTATACCGGTGCATATAGGCGCATTGGACGCGGACGCGGTCCTTGCCGCCACGAAGAACGACAAGAAGATGGACGGCGGGAGGATCCGGTTTATACTTCTTCATTCGATCGGCGACGCCGTGATCGACAGAACCGTGACGGAAGAGGAGATGAGGGCTGCGTTGGAAACGATTTCCGGGAGGACGAATCGCTATGAATAAGAAAATCCTGCGACTGGCACTGTGCCTTCTGCTTTTCTATATTCTGTACACGCTGGATCAGATCACAAAGAAAATGGCGTCAGCAGGCTTACAGGGCCGTGAACCATATGTGATCTGGAAGGGTGTTTTCGAACTGCACTATTCGGAGAACCAGGGCGCGGCCTTCGGACTTCTCCAGGGACAGCAGATTCTGTTTTTTATCGTAGCCCTTCTTGTATTTGCGGCCGCGCTCTATCTGATATGGACGTTGCCTCAGAAGGCGCATTTCCTGCCGCTGATCCTCTGCCTGACTGTGATCGCCGCAGGCGCCGCGGGCAATCTCGCAGACCGGGTCAGTCAGGGCTATGTGGTGGATTTCTTTTACTTTAAACTGATCGATTTCCCGATCTTTAACGTGGCGGACTGCTATGTTACCGGTGCGACTGCGCTGCTTTTTGTTCTTCTGTTCTTCGGGTTTTACAGCGAGGAGGAGATCGCGGCTATGCTTCCCGGGAGAAAGGAGCCAAAGTGAAGCGGCAGCTTCTGGTCGCGGAAGGCGATGACGCCGGACGGATTGACCGGTATCTTGCGGCGCATTGCGAAGGTCTGTCACGGTCCCATCTCCAGAAGCTTTTAAAAGCAGGCGGGATCTTTGTAAATGGGTCTCCGGTGAAGCCGAATTATAAAGTCAATCCAGCGGATCGGATCGAATTTGAACTGCCGGATGCACCGCAGGAGACGGAGATCATCGCCAGAGAGATGCCTCTGGACATCATTTACGAAGATAACGATGTCCTTCTCGTTAATAAGCCGAAAGGAATGGTTGTTCATCCGGCTGCGGGACATACGGACGATACGCTGGTCAACGGCCTGCTGGCTCACTGCCGGGAAAGTCTGTCCGGAATCAACGGCGTCATGCGGCCGGGCATCGTCCACCGGATCGACCGGGATACGACCGGGATCCTCATCATCTGCAAGAACGATCTGGCCCATAATTCCATTGCGCTGCAGCTGAAAGAGCATACGATCACCAGACGGTATCAGGCCGTCGTCTGCGGCGTCATAAAGGAAGAGGAAGGCGTTATTGACGCTCCGATCGGCCGTCATCCCACGGACCGCAAGAAGATGGCCGTAAATGTAAAAAACGGCCGCCATGCGGTAACGCATTATAAAGTGCTGGAGCGCTTTAAAGGCTATACCTTTGTGGAATGCCGGCTGGAAACCGGGCGGACCCACCAGATCCGCGTTCATATGAGCTCCATTCATCATCCGGTGCTGGGAGATACCGTGTACGGACCGTCCAGATGCCCTTTTTCACTTGAAGGACAGACGCTTCATGCCGGAGTGCTCGGATTTATTCATCCGCGGACAGGGAAATATATGGAATTTCAGGCGCCGCTCCCGGAATATTTTGTAAATTTACTGGAAAAGCTGAGAAAATGACATAAATTTATACTATACTTTCCGGAATGATTGATGTATAATTTTTGTACAGAGTACATGATAACTCGTTTCTATGGGCAGGAAGGAGAGGGGTATATGGAAGGCAATCTTATATTTACGATCGGACGGCAGTGCGGAAGCAAGGGGCGTCTTATCGGCCAGAAACTGGCAGAGACGATGGGGATTAAGTGCTATGATAAGGAACTTTTGACGGAAGCGGCAAAAAACAGCGGACTTTGCAAAGAAGTGTTTGAGAACCATGACGAAAAGGCGGCCGGCAGTTTTCTTTACTCTTTTGTTATGGATACATACTCCATGGGCTACAATACCTCGTCATATATGAATATGCCGATTAACCATAAGGTTTTTCTGGCCCAGTTCGATACGATCAAAAAGCTTGCTGAGGAAGAATCATGTGTGTTTGTCGGACGCTGCGCCGATTATGCGCTGGCAGACCGCGCTAATACCGTCACGGTTTTTATTACAGGAGACGAGGAAGATAAGCTTCATCATCTGATGGAGCTCCATCATGTAAATGCTTCCAAGGCGAAGGACATTATGATCAAGACAGATAAAAACCGTTCCAGCTATTACAATTATTATTCCGGCAAGAAATGGGGCGATGCCAGGAATTATGATCTGTGCATTAACAGCAGTGCTGTGGGAGTAGACGGCGCGGTGCGTCTGATCAGCGAGTTTGCCCGCCTTAAGTACGAAAAGAAATAAACGACAGGAGCTTTCATTTTATAATGAATCGTTTCTACATAGATTGGAAAAAGGGATTGGAGATGATCCGGCACAAGAAGGCATCGGTAGAGATTGCAGCTATGCTGGTAGTCTCCATTTTCTGTTGTACAGCGGCAGGAAACTATCCGAAAAGCTGGCCGTGGGAACAGGAGACGGTTTCCGACAATGCAGGAGATTTAAACACTTTCATTCCGTCTGAATCCGTCAGCGCGGCTGCAGATGCAGTCAGCGCGGCTGCAGATGACAACGCGGAAGAAACATCGAACCAAGGCGACGGCGTTTCCGCGGCGGATGTGGTACAGGCTGTCGCCGAAACAGCTCCCAGTGAAGCGGCACCGCCGGAAAAAGAGACTCCGCTGACGGAAGCAGAGAGGATGGAACAGGCGCCGCCTTCTCCTTCAAGACTGAATAAGGCGTATGAATTTGCATCCGGCGTTTCCGGAGATACATCTGAGAGCTATGCCGGAAAAGCATATTACAATCTGATTGCAAGAGATGGGCAATGGGTATCGCAGATGTATTCCAATAGAAAGACAGCACCCGGTATCCTGGCGGTTAGTCTTGGACTTACCGGAAGGAATATCGGCAATTATCCAAACTGGACTAACGTGAATATGCTGTTTTATGACGGCGACGGCAGTATGATCAGCGGATACTCCAACGCCAGAGAGATTCTGGCGATGGCAAGCGTTTATTCGTACTTTCATCCGTTTGGAAGCGCGGAGGAGTTTTACGAGTATACGGAGCAGCTTTGGAAGGCGTCGCATAAATATGCCGTGTCCGCGAGCGACGTTTATTTCTGCGAAGGTGAATGCAAATACGATAATTTGAATAGGAATGAAGATGATTCCGACGCTGCCTGGGCGGATCCGGAAGGAATCGCGCCGGCCGCCGAACCTTCCGCGGAGGAGACGGAAGCGGAGGATGGTTCCTCATCTGCTGCAGGGAATAATGGTCCATTAGGACCGCTGAAACCCGCCGCTCAAACATCTTCGAATACCGCGGATACGGAAACACAGCCGGAGGGGGCAACTGCTGCAGAAGGCGCTGCGGAAACAATCGCGGCTGAAACTACTGTTAATGAAAATAATGAAAACGTCGGTCAGGCGGATGCTGTTGCCGAAACGCCCGCGGAGACGAGTGCTTCTGCGAGATCTTTGGAACCGCTTGGGGTATCACCCGATATGGCAGGTACGGAAACTACAGAAGATGCCTGGGCAGACACGAATGCTTCCAGAGCGGCTTCCGGGACCGCTGAAACAGCCGAACAAAACATTTCCGAGACTACGCAAGCCGCCGAAACGGCCGCCGAGCAAAACGATTCGGAAACAGCACCCGAAACTGCGCCCGAAACTGCAGCACCGGAGGCTGCCAATTCCTCGGCATCAGCCGGGCCGCTGGGGCCGCTTGGCCAGCTTTCTGTGACGGAACCGTCGGAAGAAGCTTCCACAGGCACAGCGCCGGCTTCGGAAGAAACACTGCCTGCAGCTGCGAATGCAGAGGCTGGCGCCGAATTGTCGCCTTCGGGTACATCGGATTCAGCTTCGGGGACGCTTTCTGCGGCGGGGGTCGGAGAGAGCAGCGGGGATACCAGCGAAACAAAATGCAAAGGTCACGTTGATCTGACGATCCGGGCTACGATCATCGGACTTAAGGAGAACAGAAATAATCTGTATCATGCAGATGTAAATAGCGATTCCGAAGAAGATTATACAGATTCATGGAAAGGCTGGACCATGCTTCGAAAACGCTGCGTACAGAATTTGCTTGACCAGGATTGGTTTGAACTGTACGGTTTGACAGCGCCTTCGAGTATGTATATCCAGAATCCGCTTACTGCCGCAGAAATCCAATACTATATGGATATGATGCCGGAAGACACAAGCGAGGATCGGAAAGTTCTCATAAAGCAGGCGCTTCAGTCTGTCGGATGTATTCCGTATTACTGGGGCGGCAAACCTTCCGGTCCCGGATATGAGCTCAACGGGTTCGGTACGCTTACAGCTCCGGATAATACCGGCCGCTGTCTGAGAGGATTAGACTGTTCGGGATGGACCTGGCTTTACTGGACAGCACTGGGACGTCATCTGCCATATGAAAGTACGGAAGGGCTCTATGCGATTGGCAGGCAGATTGACCGATCGGAATTAAAACCCGGCGATTGCATCGTCCGCACCGGCGACGATGGCCATGTATGTCTGTTTTTGGCATGGGCCCCGGACGGAACCATGTATGTGATCCATGAGCGCGGCAGCTCCAGCAATAACGTGATCGTAAGCAATTATGATCTGTATTGGCCGTATTACCGTAATTTGTTGGATTAGGTAATATTGACATTTTAAGCAGCTCATAGTAAAATAGGGATATCCAAACAACTATTCGCGAAAGTCCAGTTTAACGAATAGTTGCCCACCTCCCGCCGTCTGAAGCGTTCCCGTTTCAAAACCTCGACGGACGCCACGCAGCCGCGGATTTTATCCCTAAAATGTCGGATTTGCTCCCTGAGCGATTTTCAGAAATCGCCGCGTGAATTTGTACCATGGGCCTCATAATAATCGCTTACAGCCGATTTCGTAAAATTTCATTGTGTTTTTGCATAAAAACAGACGCAGACCCTATGCATTTCCATTGTTAATTATGCATAAAATCCGCGTCATTTTTTGTATATTCTTCACAATGTTTTTTCAGCCGCTCACGTGCTCCATTGTGAAAAATTTTAACAGGGTTTTTCTAGGGTTCGGGAAGAAAGGCGCCGCAGGGTTACAATGCAACCCGAGGGCCTTTATTCCCTTCTTAACGTGATTGAGGGTCAATTCCTCTATTCCGATTATGAGCCGTTTGCTCCTTCAATAATGTGTTTTCGAGTTCGGGCGCATACCGCTTTATGTTCTTTTTGATTGTCTCCAATTCTTTTTCCGCTCTGTATCCATTTAATTGTGACCCAATCGGATCCTCATTGTATTGCCTTAAATATGCTTCTATATTGTCTAATTCATCATAACCCAAATCCATTTGTTCCTGTATTCCTTCAATTTCTTCATTGCCTTTTTCTATTTTTCGATTCGTTTCCATCAATTTTTCATTTGTTTCCGCTAGTTCCTTTTTCGTTTTGGTGAGTTCTTCTTTTTCTCTTTCCGTTTCTCTTATCGCCGCGTCTCTCTCCTTTTCCGCAGCTTCTTTTTCTATTTTCGCTGCCGCAACCGCAGCCTTCTCATCATCCAATTCATCCTGATAACCTTTTTTCACGTTCTCGAAGTTTTGTTTCAGTTCTGCTTTCTTATCCTTCAATTTCTTCTCTATGGCAGCTTCTTCAATATCTATGCCGTTTTTTCGCTTCTCTAAGTCCTGTTCCCTCGCGTACTGAATATATTCCTCTCTCTCTAAATGCTTTTTCCTTCCGTCCTTCTTCGTGTCATTCAATCCTATTTCATAGTGTTTGGCTAGCTCCTGTAAAACACGGCGTTCTGCTTGCATCCACTGTTCAAACGCAGAAACAACCTCATTGTTTACCGTTTTGGTTTGCTCATAGCCCATTTGGTGAAGTGCATTCTCGAAACTGTACATTTTGTTTATTGTTTTCTCTTTATCCGCTTTGTATGCGAAATCTAAATGCAAATGTGTGTTCGCTTCATCACAATGAATATAGGCACCAGTTACTCGAAAGCATGGGTTCCTATCATCAAATTCAACCGCATAATAAGACAAAATGAGTTTCGCCGTGTGTTCGTCCGGGTGCTCTTTCATATCTCCTATTGCCACTATTATTTCCTTTTCTGGACATTTCGTTTTATTCCGGTACTTCTTACCCGTTTTTTCCGCTTTATCCCTTTCCGCCGCTTTATCGTATTTTCTTTTTGTTTCTTGATAAAGGTTCTCAATCCTTCTATTTTTATGGGTTTGCTTAGCATTGTATTCCGCAACCTCTTTCGCATACCATGCATTTATTATTTTATCCGCATTAAAATCCTGCATACTATTATTAGCTCGCTTTTCAGGGTCAGCGTGTGCGGGCGGGTTACTTCTCGAATTATGAGCGTGATTCACATCTCCACTCACTCCGAAGCTTAAATTGTATTGATTCATCTTATCATCTCCTTTCTAATAGTATGTAAGATGAATCACCGAATAACTTCCGAAAACAGATGTTGACATCCGTTTACTCATTAAACGTTTGTCAATTTCGCTAACGCTCAATAGCCAAACGTTCAATTCGCCAGGGTTCCACCCTGGACCCGTTCGCTCTCTCAGGTGAATGTGAAAGGTTATAATATAAGAAGCTCAGGAACCGCTTGCGGAATTCCTGAGCTTCTTATATTATAACCCACTCCAAAAACCATTGACAATTTCGTCCGTCTTAATTTTCCTTAACGATTATTTACACGACTTCACAAATTTGTTATAATAAGTTTGCCTGTGACATATCATGGGCAACTACCACTACGTTTTCGTTAAACTACTATTTCGCAAATAGTTGCTAAACAGGGCGCGTCCGACGGGAGAATGAATGTCCGCGCCCTAGCAACTACCGCTGGGCTTCCTCCCTCCGGGCGCGCTTTCGCGAAATCTGTTCAGTTTAACGAATAGATAGCGTCAAAAACGGGGTGATATCCATGAAACTGCAGCGGCTATACAGTTTAACGCGTCAGGCGATCGACGATTACCATCTGATCCAGGATGGCGACCGTATTGCTGTCGGCATCTCCGGCGGCAAGGACAGCCTGACGCTTCTTTATGCGCTGCATGGTCTGCAGAAATTCTATCCGGAGAGATTCAAGCTGCAGGCGATCACCGTAGATCTCGGCTATGAAGGCTTTGATCTTACTCCCGTAAAAACGCTCTGTGAGCGATTTCTGATTCCATATACGATCATTTCCACGGATATCGGAAAAATATTGTTTCAGGTACGCAGGGAATCCAATCCCTGTTCCCTTTGCGCGAAGCTGCGCAAAGGCGCTCTCAACAAAGCCGCAATCGATCTGGGCTGTAATAAGGTTGCGTATGCGCATCATAAAGACGACGTAATTGAGACAATATTATTATCGCTGATGTATGAAGGCCGTTTTTATTCGTTTGCGCCGTCAACGTATCTGGATCGCTCAGGATTGACCGTCATCCGCCCGATGATCTATGTGGATGAAGCGGATGTGATCGGTTTTAAAAACAAATATAAACTTCCTGTATGTAAAAATCCATGTCCGGCAGACGGATTTACGAAACGCGAATATGTTAAAAAATTAACAAATTCTCTTATAAAGGAAAATCCACAGTTAAAAGACAATCTATTTCACGCGATCACTTCCAGTTCTGTACCTGGCTGGGACTGCCGCCGCCCCGCTGTCGAATGTGAAGATAAATAAGCAGGAAGCATAAGGAGGAACTTTGTTATGTCCAATATTCCATATTATGAGCAGAAAGACCGCGAAAACACGCTGCGTCTTCGTGAAATGGTCAGGGAACTGCCGCCCTACTGCTCCGATTTCTTCCGTGGAATCGAACCGCAGACGTCATCCCGGACCAGAATCGCTTATGCGTATGATATGAAGGTGTTCTTTGAATTTCTCAAAAGAGAAAATCCGGTATTTGCTTCTATGGATATCCGCGACATCACATTGGAGCAGCTCGACCAGATCCGCGCTGGCGATCTGGAAGAATATATGGAGTATCTGAAATATCGCTATGACGATAAAAACCTCGAAGTAGTTAACAAGGAACGCGGTATCATGCGAAAGATATCCTCTTTAAAGAGCTTCTACAACTACTTCTATCGCCTGGAACGCCTGAAAAATAATCCTGCCGCTCTGATCAAGCTGCCGAAACTTCATGAAAAAGAGATCATCCGACTGGATATCGACGAAGTTGCCGCGCTTCTTGATACGGTGGAAAGCGGCGATTCTCTGACAAAAAAGCAGCGGGACTTCCATGAAAAGACGCAAGTGCGGGATCTGGCTCTTATGACGCTTCTTCTGGGAACCGGGATCCGCGTGTCGGAATGCGTAGGACTTGATATCAGCGATGTGGATTTCAAAAACAGCGGTATCCGTATCCACCGTAAAGGCGGAAAGGAAGTCACCGTATACTTCGGTGATGAAGTCGAGGAAGCCCTGCTTGATTATCTGGAGCAGCGCAGGCATATGATCCCCGCTGAAGGACATGAAAACGCTCTCTTTCTCTCCCTTCAGATGAAGCGGATCTCTGTGCGGAGCGTCGAGAATCTGGTCAAGAAATATGCCAGAATCGTAACGCCGCTTAAAAGGATCACTCCGCATAAGCTTCGCAGCACCTACGGCACTACCCTTTACCAGGAAACCGGCGACATCTATCTGGTCGCTGACGTTCTGGGACATACGGATGTTAATACGACCAAAAAGCACTACGCTGCTCTGGATGATGCCCGCCGCCGAAGTGCCCGCGATAAAGTCCGTCTCCGTGAGGAAACGTCGGAATAAACGCAGCGCTTAGAGATGGTCATCTTCGGATACCACGTGAAATGCGGCGTAAGCGATGGCCGTCTGCAGTCGCTCGGGACGGCGGCTCTATGGCCGGCAGCGCCCTCGGCGCTTACCGGGCCGCGCTGTACATAACAGTCAGATAACAGCCTTCGTGTATCGTGTCGCCGTCCAGATGATTCATCTGCCTCAGCCGGTCAATATATTCTCCTGCGGAAAGTCCCAGCGCGGGCGCATACTCCTGCGCGATGCTCCAGAGAGAATCCCCGCGGCCGATCTCAATACTTGTATAATATACGGCGGCAGCGGCCGCTGCGGGTTCTTTCGCCATCGAGTTCATCAAAGCGCCTCCACAGAAACCAAAGCCAAGCATAACCATTATCGCTGCTGCAAGAAACGTCCTTTTCATAACCAAGTCTCCTCGTATAATATTTTTAGATACATAAACATGTACTTTATTCGAACGTGTGTTGCGAACAAATGTTCTTCATGGGCTTATTATATATCACCGAACAAATGTTTGTCAAGATATTTTTTGATTTTTTTCGAACAAAGGTTTGCATTTTTGACGGATATATGGTAAGATAATAGCAGAAACAGAATATGTGTTCTGATTGGAGGTAAATTATGTCACAGGGGAAGATCAGCGCGAAGCAGCAGGAGATACTGGAATATATTAAAGAAACGATCCTGAAGAAGGGATATCCGCCGGCAGTCCGTGAGATCTGCGAAGCGGTTCATTTAAAGTCCACATCCTCCGTTCATTCCCACCTGGAGACCCTGGAGAAGAACGGCTACATCCGCCGGGACCCGACGAAGCCCCGGACGATCGAGATCATCGATGACTGCTTTAATCTGAACCGCAGAGAGGTCGTGAATGTCCCGTTAGTCGGTACGATCGCCGCCGGTCAGCCGATTCTGGCCGAGCAGAATATCGAGAACTATTTCCCGATTCCCGTTGAGCTGCTGCCGAATCAGGAGACGTTCATGCTTCGTGTCAAAGGCGACAGTATGATCAATGTCGGTATCTTTGACGGCGATGAGATCATTGTCAAGAGCCAGTCCACCGCCCGCAACGGCGAGATCGTCGCCGCTCTTGTGGACGATTCCGCTACGGTAAAGCGTTTTTATAAGGAGAACGGCCACTACCGCCTCCAGCCGGAGAATGATACTATGGATCCGATCCTTGTCGACCACGTCGACATACTGGGAGTTGTGATCGGCCTGATCCGGATGATGTGATCCGGCCTGGGGTCACCGGCGTTCTGCTTGTATGAAAATTCGAGCCTGGCATCACCAGCGCTCTGTTTGCATCCAATACGAGGAGAGCGCCAGTGACGCTCTCCTCGTATTGGATGTTCGGGTATCTTTTCCGCCGGATATTCAGGCACTTTTTCCACCGAAGAATATTCGAGCTTCTTTTCTTCCGGATATTCAGGTATCTTTTCCACCGGATATTCGTGCTTCTCTTCTTCCAGATATTGGCACCTTTTCCCCCGAATACTCGACTCAGATATCTGCTTCTACCAGCTTTCCGTCTCGCCAGATCCGTTCCAGATCGTAGAACAGACGGTCTTCCCGGCAGAATGCATGTACGATCATATCTCCGTAATCCATCAGGATCCAGTTGGCAGTGCCGTAGCCTTCGATCTGGCGGCATTCATAGCCGGCCTTTCCCAAAACCTCTTCTACATTATCCACCATCGCCTGAACCTGGTTGGGATTTGAGCCGTCGGCAATGATAAAATAATCGGCCAGAACGGAGACCTTGCTGATATCAATGATCTTGATATTCTGCCCTTTCTTGTCTTCCAGCGCTTCCTTAGCCAGACGGACCATCTCCGGAGCGTCGGCCAGATTCTCAACGTCTTTCTGCCCCTGAGCGGAAACCGGTTTTGTCTCCGCGCCCTCTTTCATTCTTACTTCACCCATACATACTCTCCTTTTCTGTGTAAATAAACACCCGCTGTGACGGCATAGTACGATTCTGTCCTTATATCTTGTCCTATTTATCTGCGTCAGGCTTGCGGCTCCTTCCTCTGAGCAAGCAGATATTCATAAGTTCTTCTCGTCATCGGATCGGTAGGAATTCCTCGTTTATGCAGATACTTAAGCGTCCCTTCCACGATCCGAAACAGAGCTTCATCAATATCTTCAAAAGCCAGCCGCCTCATCTCCGGAAGGTTCTCCGCTTTATCTCGCCGCACCTCAATATAATCCGCGATATAAAGAATCTTATCCAGAAGTCCCATACCGGGTTTGCCTGTGGTGTGGCACGCGATCGCGCATAAGATCTCCTCATCGTTGATTCCGTAACGCTCCTTCGCCATCCAGGCGCCCAGCTTGGCGTGAAGAACGGCCGGCGCCGCCTGTTCCTCCGCGGTAAGAGGGATGCCGTGCTTCTCGCATCGGCTTACATAGCTTTCCTCCGGATAGCATTTGGCGCAGTCGTGCAGAAGACCAGCGATCTCCGCCTTCTCAAGCGGATACCCGTAGCGCATGGCCAGGCAGACGCAGGTATAGGATACGCTTAAGGTATGCTCATACCGGGACTCGCTCAGCTTCTTTTTCAGCTTTTTGCGCGCATATGCAATAAATTCATTCATGGCGTTTCTCCTGGTACAGATGATGTTCTTCGATATAGTCGGCAACCGCGTCCAGAACCCACTTCCGGATGCTTAAACCCTGCGAAACCGCCTGGCGGATCTCGTGTGAGGAAATATCCATTTCTGCACAGTGAAGCCTGCGGATCCTTGCGCCGAAGCGCTCCTTAAGATAGGCGATCTGATCGTCGAAGGAACGGTGGAGCCGCCCGTATTTCCATGCGAGGGGAGCGCCAGTGACGCTCTCCTCGTATTTCCATGCAAGCTGGGCGCCAGTGACTCCCGGCTTGTATTCACGCGCGGCCGCCAGGATCTCCGCTCTCGCAAGGATTTCCTCCGGATGATACCAGTTTTCGATCTCATACAGAGAATCGGCGCCGATAATAAAATAAAATTCATCCGACGGGCGTTCCTCGCCAAGAAGCTTAAGCGTCACGGCCGTGTAGGTTGTTCCGGCCCGGGATGTCTCAAATTCCGAAAGATACAGCCCCTTTTCCTGTTTTACAGCCAGCGAGACCATGGCGCAGCGGTCCGCCGCCGGAGATACCTCCTGCCCTTTCTTGTGGGGAGGCTGTCCGGAAGGCATGTACCAGACCTGATCAAGACCGTATTCGCTGTAAGCCTGTCTGCCAAGCATAAGATGTCCGTTATGGATCGGGTCGAAGGTTCCGCCCATGATTCCGATTCTAGCCATCTTCGGTAAAGCTGCTCCTTCCCTGCCTGTTGCGCCTGGCATTCCCATTGTCATCGCGAATATTTCACCAGGAATATTTCACCGGGAATATTTCACTGTGAAATGCTTCGCCGGGCGCTTTGGGTCTGATTTAAAGCGCCGCTTCAGCGCGGCAGCTCGATCTTCCGTTTCAATTCGTCCTTTGCAGGCTTATAAAGCACGATCTTGCTTCCGATCACCTGCACCACCTCGGAGCGTGTGCGCTCCGCAAGCGTAGACGCAAGCTCCCGGCTGTCGTCCAGACAGTTCTTAAGCACATTCAGCTTAACAAGCTCCCGCGCATTAAGCGCCTCGGCTACCGCCTGGGTCAGCTCCGGCGTTATACTTGATTTGCCCACCTGGAAAATGGGCTCCAGATTCATAGCGAGGCCCTTTAAATAGGACCGCTGTTTTGAAGTCATATTCTGCTCCTCTGCCTCGAATGAGGCCCGTCCGGTTAAACGGCAGACAGCCGCCCGGCATTCTCAATTACTTGTAATAATCAAACGCGAATCCGTACATCCGCACCGTATCTCCGTCCTGGATCCCGGCCTCCTCAAGCTCCTTAAGGATCCCGGTATCTTTAAGGAAATTCTGGAAAAATAAAAAGCCCTTTTCCGATTCCAGATTCGTATATCCCAGCATCTTCTCGATCCGCAGTCCCTCGACCACATAAGCGCCGTCTTCGTCCCTCTCAATGGTATAAGGCAGGTTCGAACCGGCCCTGAGAACGTTCACATCGAACTCTTTCTCAAAGATCACCGGCGCACGGTCAACGGTCTTAAGAACCTGATATACCGCGTACAGAAGCTCTTTCACGCCATCTCCGCTCACGGCGGAGATCGGATATACGGGGATACCCTGCGGCTCAAATTCCGCTTTCAGACGTCCCAGCGGGTCCGTATCGCTGCCCTGGGCGTCCAATGTGCCGTACATGGCGTCGATCTTATTGGCGGCGATCACCTGCGGACGTTTAAGCAGCGCCGGATCGTATTTCTCAAGCTCGCGGCTGATCACGCGGATGTCTTCTACCGGATCGCGGCCTTCCGTTGACGCCGCGTCCACCACGTGCACGAGCACCTTCGTACGCTCGATATGCTGCAGAAAATTATGTCCGAGGCCGACTCCTTCCGACGCCCCCTCGATGAGTCCCGGAATATCCGCCATCACGAAGCCTGCGCCGTCGGAAAGGTCCACGACTCCCAGATGGGGATCCAGCGTCGTAAAATGATAATTGGCGATCTTCGGCCTGGCGTTGCTGACCCTGGAAATAAGCGTGGATTTGCCGACGTTCGGGAAGCCGACCAGACCTACGTCCGCGATCACCTTCAGCTCGAGCTGCACCCACAGCTCCTGCCCCGGCTGCCCCGGCTGGGCATACTGCGGCGCCTGCATCGTGGCGGTGGCGTAGTTCATGTTCCCCAGACCGCCTTTTCCGCCCTTTAAAACCACTTCCCGGCGGTTTTCACCCGACATGTCAGTAATTACCTTACCGGACGCAAAATCCCGGATTACGGTGCCCTCAGGAACCTTAATGACCAGATCCTCACCGTTTTTGCCGCTGCAGCGCCGCTTGCCGCCCGGCTCGCCGTTCCCGGCGGCAAACTTATGCTTATAACGGAAATCCGTCAGTGTGTTTAAGCCTTCGTCCACCACAAAGATCACGTCGCCGCCGCGGCCGCCGTTGCCGCCGTCCGGCCCGCCCGCCGGAACGTAAAGTTCCCTGCGGAAGCTTACATGGCCGTCGCCGCCATTGCCGGATTTGATAAATATTTTCGCGCGATCTGCAAACATGCGTACCTCTTTCTGAAAAAGAAGGCTTCATACTGGCAGGTATGAAGCCTTCGGATAAATCTCATTACTCAGCTGCTTCCGCTTTCGGATATACAGAAACCTGCTTCTTGTCTCTGCCCTTCCTCTCGAAGCGGACGATTCCGTCTACCTTGGCAAACAGAGTGTCGTCGCCGCCGCGGCCTACGTTATTGCCGGGATGGATCTTGGTCCCGCGCTGCCGGTAGAGAATGTTGCCAGCCAGAACGAACTGTCCGTCGGCCCGCTTCGCGCCCAGGCGCTTGGACTCGGAGTCACGTCCGTTCTTCGTGGAACCGACGCCCTTCTTGTGAGCGAATAACTGAAGGTTCATCTGAAACATGAATCACACCTCCTCAAATCGAATGTTGATATATGGTTCCCCATATGCCTCCTCGATGTTCATAAGCCCGAACACAAGTGAATTCATAAGGAGCTTTGACTCGGAACTTAAGGCGTCCGTAAAACGGAAATCAAACATTCCATCGTCCTCATCCGCCGCAAAACGGTCATCGGTAAAATGTTCCACCGAATTGGCCATGTTAAGCGTCATGGCCGAAACCGCCGCGCACACGGCTTCCTGCCCTTCCTGCACATCGTCTGCAAGTCCGGCGTGACCGGTCAGATGGATGCCTCTGTAATTGTGTTCCGAATCAACCAATACTGTCACATGAATCATACTATCAATGCGCGCCCTGCGCGCCCTTTATACCGGCCTGCGCCGGCTTCCGTTTAAGCGTTGATCTTATCGATCTTAACCTGGGTGAACAGCTGTCTGTGACCGTTCTTCTTGTGATATCCGGTCTTCCTCTTGTACTTGTAGAC